>JARRLD010000007.1:0-27233 GCA_037387345.1 Gemmatimonadota bacterium | reverse complement strand
CGGGTCCCTCCGAGCCTGGCCTACCAGGCGCTGGAGCCTCTTCGGCGCGTGGCCGACCAGGGAGTCCCCGTGCTCGTCGTTCCCGGCAACCACGAGCGATCCCGGATCCCCCACGCCCGGTTCGCAGCCCATCCCGGCATTCATGTCTTCCACGAGCCTGGAACACGCAGGCTGGTGATCCGGGGGCGGCGGTTGGCTCTCTCCGGTTTCCCCTACGAGCGCGGCGGCGTTCGCGAGGGGTTCGGGGCGCTCCTCTCTGCTACGGGGTGGCGGGAGGGTGAAGCCGACATCTCCCTCCTGTGCGTGCACCACTGCTTCGAGGGGGCCACCGTCGGGCCCTCGAGCTTCACCTTCCGTGACGGCCCCGACGTGATTCGGGCCGGGGATGTGCCAGGCGGGTTTGCCGCCGTCCTCGCCGGCCATGTCCACCGACATCAGGTATTGACCCGCGACCTTTCCGGTCGGCGCCTGGACGCACCCGTCTTCTATCCTGGCTCCGTGGAGAGGACCGCCTTCGCGGAGAAGGACGAAACGAAGGGGTACCTGGTGCTGGAGGTGGCTGAGGACGGCATCCGAAGTGGAGGGACGGTCGTGGACTGGCAGTTCCGGGAGCTGCCCGCTCGACCCATGGTCGTGCACGAGGTCGGCGGCGAGGGGCTCGAAGGCCCGAGGATGCACGAGATCGTGCGGCGGGCCATCGCGGACGCGCCTCCCGACGCGGTGCTCAGGCTGAGAATCGGTGGACGCATGGGACCGGACGCCCGCAGGGCTCTTTCCGCTCAACGGCTGAGGAGCCTGGCGCCCGCGACGATGAACGTGGAGGTGGTCTTCGTCGACGAGCCCCGGCGGATCAGGCGGCGGTCCCCTCGGGCTGGGGCTCCGAGGCCGTCGCCCGGTGCTTTCTTCGACTCTCCCCTGCCCGGATCAGGGCATACCGGAAGATCGGCGGCCCGATGAGCTCGTGCACCGCGATCATGGCGATGAGCACCGTGGCGACGTCGGCACCCCATACGTCGAACCGCTCCCGCACCATGTTCGCGACTCCCAGCGTCACGCCGGCCTGAGACAGGAAGCCCATCCAGGCGAGGCGCGACACCGGGCCAGAGTCGCCGGCCAACTTCGCTCCCAGCCTGGTGCTCGCCACGTACCCGAGGGCTCGGACGACGATGATGACCATGGCGAAGGCCCATACGGCCTGGAGAATGTCCAGTCGCAGCTCGGCCCCCGCGACGGCGAAGAAGAGCGCATACACGGGGAGGGAGTTGGCCTCCAGCCCCCGAAGGAACGCGGGCCCCTGTCGTGAGAAGTTCTGCACGTAGAAGCCGGCGGCCATGGCGATGAGGATGTACTCCAGATGGAACTGCTCTCCCAGGCTGACGAGGAAGAAGGCCGTCATGAGCAGCACCAGGACCCGGTACTCGCTGGTCTTGCGCAGGTACTGGACCAGGAGCCAACCCACGCCCAGGCCGACCACCACCGAAGCCAGCACCGAGACGAGCACCTCGCCGAGCGTTCCAAACGAGAATCCTACCGCCGGATTGGCGACCTGCGCGGCCAGGGGCAGGATCAGGGCGATGAGGACGAGGACCACCACGTCCTTCAATACGGTGACCCCGAGCACGGTCTCGGTTACGGCGCCCCGGGCCCGCTCCTCCGTGATGACCGCCACCGTGGCCGCCGGTGACGTGGCGACGGCGCCCAGCCCGAAGATGAGACCGACGGCCAGGGCGGCCCGGGGAGGCGCGTCGGCCAGGAACGGCACCAGACCGCGACCCAGGAACACGGCGACGCTGACCGCCGCGAACAGGATGACGACCTGGGACGACAGGATCGAGAGGATCGCCCGTAGCCGGCGACGCACGCTCTCCAGACGAAGCTCGCCGCCGGCGGTGAGGGCGATGAGGCTCAGCGCACCTCCGTTGATCAGGTGGAAATCCTCCACGGCCTGCCTGGGCAGGATTCCCAGAGCCGACGGACCCACGAGGACACCCAGCAGGATGAATCCCGTGATGTGGGGCAGCTCGACGATCTCGGAGATCTCACCGGCCAGATGGGCTGCAAGCAGGAGGAATCCCAGGAGGAGGGCCTCTCCTCCGAGCCCGAGATAGCCTCCGCCACCGCTCAGGACGGCCTGGGTGATGGCGATGAGGACGACCAGGGTGACGATGCGAGCCACGGCTTGTCGCTAGGTGACGGGGCGGATGGCGCGCTCGAGGGCGGCCCGGCCGCCGACCACGGGCAGCTCCACGCTCGTGGCTCCGAGGTCGATGGTGAGGGTCGTCCCCGGATCCGGATGCAGGGTGAAGTCCCGGTCACTCGAGAAGATCATGAGGCCGATGCGGGCACCGGCCGGGATGATCTGGTCATCAGGCTGCAGGTCGAACCCGAGCTCCACGAGCTCCCCCGGCGTGAGCGGCCGGCCGGCGCGCGGTCGCTTGATGTCGTCGGCTCCCGCGTTGCCGGGATCGGCCCAGCCGCGGGTGATCACGTCGTCGTTGATGGACTCGCTGTCGGTCCAGGGCAGGGACACCAGCCACACCGAGAGATTGGCGGCGGGGGCGTCGGCGGAGACCCGGATCCTGACCCTGGCGACCCCGGACAGGTGCACGGCCTCGGCGAGCGCCGGGGTGGCGTACAGCAGTCGGTGGTTGGACCACTCCGCCGCGGCGAGGTCTCCTCCGCCGAACGAGTAGTTGTCCACCAGGGTACCCCTGCCGGCACCACGGTCCGCGGTCAGGGAGAGCGTCCCGGTCCAGCTGCCGTCGCCTCTCGGGTACAGCGTCACGCCGGAGGCCTCGGGGTGCGGATAGTCCGGGTAGGGCGTGGGCTCCAGCCGGTCGTCCCCTTCGCGCACGATCCACGCCCTCGGGTCGCTCTCCACGCCGTTGTCGACGTTGTAGAGGTAGTGGGTGAACCAGCGGTTCATGAGCTCGAGGGGCGGCGGGCCGCCGTGACCCTGCTGGTGATAGTAGACCTGGACCGGCACGCCACGCTCCTCGAGGGCTTGTGCGATACGGAAGCTGTGCTCGGGCATGACGTTCCAGTCGTTGAACCCGTGAGACATGAGCGTGGCGGCCGTCACGCCGTCGAGGTGGTTCAGATAGTCCCGCCCCGCCCAGAAGTCGTTGTAGTCACCCGTCACTCTGTCCTGCTGCCGGTTCATCTCTCCTTCACGGACAGTGGCGATGCAGTAGTCGCGAACGTCGGGGAAGCCGCTGTGGATGAAATCGAAGAGGACGTCGATGTCTTCGCCCGGGTATCCACCGGGCGAGCGCACCAGGCCGTTGGACCGGTAGTAGTGGTAGTAGGACGTGTTGGGCGACACGGGAATGATGGCCTCGAGGCCGTCGACGCCGGTGGTGGCCGCGGCCAGGGGGAGCGTGCCATTGTACGAGGTCCCGGTCATCCCGACCTTGCCCGTGGACCAGTAAGCCTCCACTTCCTCGTCGCCGGTCAGGGTCGTGAAGCCCCGGGCTCGACCGTTCAGCCAGTCGATGACGGCCGTGGGCGCAAGCGATTCGTTGGGTCCTCCGACCGTGGGACATCCCTGGGACTGTCCGGTTCCCGGGGACTGGGAATGGACCACGGCGAAGCCCCGGGGGACCCACGTCCGCACGTGGGAGTTGGAGATGACCGGCTGCTCCGCCCGGTGGGAGATCGGCGGCATGGGGATCCGCGGCTCGGGCTCGCCACCCACCTCCTGGCGGATATTCCAGAAGTGGCTGAGGTCGAGACCCCCGGTCCCGGAATAGTAGGGGCTGGTCTCGTAGATCACCGGGACGCGCAGGCCGTCGCTGTCGGTCTGCCCGGGACGGGTCACGTCGACGTGCACCCGGTCCAGCCTGCCGTCACCGTCGCTGTCGAACTCGGTCTCCACCCAGAGCTGGTGACGGATCCACCGCGAGGGGTCCTCGAACGCCGGGACGACCTGGGCCTGCCCGTTCTCGAAGACAGGTCCGGTCGGGTTGGATTGCGCCAGGGCGGGCGGCTGGGGCCCGAGCCACAGCGCGCCCGCGGTGAGGAGTGCGGTCAGGCTGGGCGCGCGGGGACGCAGATCGACGGGGCAAGACGGTGCGTTCATGATCGACGGGTCGGTTCCGTTGTGGACGGCTGTGGGTGCGCAGGAAGGTCTGACCGTCTTCCTGGCGAGGCAAGCGAGGTGGTCCGACACGCGGGCGTGTGCCATTGTTCCCCGCGGAGACGCCGCCGCGGAGTCCTGCCTCGTTCGACCCGAGCGACGTGCCGCCGATTTCACCCCGGAGTCTTGTGGCCAGAGGATGACCATGGCAGCTGACAACCTTCCCCCTCGCCGAAACAGGCACGTGCTCCACGTACCTCGGGGCCTCATGGACCGCATCGTGACCCGCGTGCGGAAGCCCCCGGGGGCCGCCCCCGGGACGTTGCAGCACACGGGCCCGAAGAAGACGGAGGTGGTGCGGATCCGCTTCATCGACTACACGGACAGCCATCTCCGAGAGGAGACGGTGGAGACCATCGAGGAGTGCTTCCCCATCGCCGAGCTTCCGACGGTCACCTGGGTAAACGTGGATGGACTGCACGAGCCGGACCTCCTCGCCTCCATCGGGAGCCACTTCGACATCCACCGGCTCGTGCTGGAGGACGTCCTCAGCCCGCACCAGCGCCCGAAGGTGGAGGGCTATGACGACTATGCCTTCGTCGTCCTCAAGATGCTCTCTTTCGACCGGGAGTCGGGGACCCTGTCGGCGGAGCAGCTGAGCCTCATCGTCGGTGATCGCTACGTCTTCTCCTTCCAGGAACGACCCGGTGACGTCTTCGAGCCGGTCAGGCAGCGACTCCGGGAGGCCAAGGGCCGGATCCGGAGCCGCGGGCCCGACTACCTGGCGTATGCCCTGGTGGACGCCGTGGTGGACAACTACTTCCACGTCCTGGAAGGCATGGGTGACCAGATCGAGGAGCTGGAGGAGCTCGCCCTCGCCGACCCCGACATGGGGGTCAGGCACCGGATCTACGGGCTGCGCCGTGAGATGCTTATCCTGCGACGCTCCGTCTGGCCACTGCGGGAGTCTCTCGGCACCATCTACCGTGGCGAGGTGCCGCTGATGTCCGAGGAGACCCAGATCTTCTTCCGGGACGTCTACGATCACGCCGTCCATGTCATCGACACCGTCGAGACCCTGCGGGAGGTCCTGTCCGGGGCCATGGACCTCTACCTGTCCGGGATGAGCAACCGGATGAACGAGGTGATGAAGGTGCTGACCATCATCGCCACGATCTTCATCCCCCTATCGTTCTTCGCCGGCCTCTACGGCATGAACTTCGAGTACATGCCCGAGCTGAAGTACCGGTGGGCCTATCCTGCGCTCCTGGCCTGGATGCTGGTCCTGGCAGGGGGGATGCTGGTCTACTTCCGACGGAAGGACTGGCTTTGAGCCAAAGGAAACGAGCGTGGCCCCCATCGACCCCCGCTTCCGCTATCACCACCTCGGCATTCCGACGCGTGAGGTGCGTTCGGACGAGGTCCACCTACCGGAGCTCGGACTCCATGTGTCCGGCTTCGAGACGAGTCCCTTCGGCGTGGAGTGGATGCGCTTCGACGACGGGTCGCCTCTGCCCGAGCTGGTGAAGACCGTACCCCATGTGGCCTTCCAGGTGGACGACCTGGAATCGGCCCTGGAGGGGTACGACGTCCTCATCGAGCCCAACAGCCCCTCCGAGGGTGTGCGCGTGGCCTTCATCGTTCACGATGGAGCGCCGGTCGAGTTCCTGGAGATCCGCGAGCCCGCTTCGACAGCCTGAGATCCGTTCGATGAGATCCCTGCCGCTCCCCCTTTCCCTCCTGCTTGTTGCCGTTCCGGTGGCTGCCCAGACGGGCTCGCCCGGGACGCCGACCTACCCCGTGGATCCGACCGCCATCCCGCGGCCTGCGCTGGCCGTGAGAAGAGCGGCGGACGTGATCCGCATCGACGGACGTCTGGACGAGGCCGACTGGGCACAGGCGGACTCCACGTCCACCGACTTCATCCAGGTGCAGCCCTCTCCGGGGTATCCCGCCAGCGAGCCCACCGTCATCCGTATCCTCTATGACGACCAGAACCTGTACATCGGCGCCACGCTGTACGAGGCCGAACCCGACAAGCTCATCGTCCCGGGGCTCGAGCAGGACTACTCCACCCGCGATTCCGACATCCTGGGCATCGCCCTGGATACCTATCGCGACCGGCAGAACGGGTTCCTGTGGGCCATCAACCCGGCGGGCGCCGTATGGGACGCCCAGGCCTTCGACGACTCGCGGAACATCAACATGGCCTGGGAGGGAATCGTGGACGTCCGCACGACCGTGGGAGAGGACCGTTGGACGGTGGAGATGGCCATCCCGTTCACCACGTTGCGCTATACGCCGGGGGAAGGAGCTCAGACGTGGGGCCTGGCCTTCTCGCGCCGCATCCGACACCTCAACGAGGAATCCAACTGGTCGCCGACGGAGCGACAGTACAAGCTCTACAAGTTCTCCCTGGCGGGAAGCCTCGAAGGCCTGAAGGATCTGAGGAAGAACCGCAACATCTCCATCAAGCCCTACGTCCTGGCCAACCGGCTGTCCGCCGGGATGGACGGGGCGTCCAGCAGCAGCGGAGACGTGGGCTTCGACGTGAAGTGGGGCCTGACGCCGCGCCTCACACTCGACGTCACGGCCAACACCGACTTCTCCCAGGTGGAAGTGGATCAGGAGCAGGTGAATCTCACCCGGTTCAGCCTGTTCTTCCCGGAAAAGCGCGACTTCTTTCTGGAAAACGAGGGCACGTTCGGCTTCCAGGACGTGACGATCCGCAACTACCGCACCGGGTCTTCGGCGCGGAGCTTCAAGCTCTTCCACTCCCGACGCATCGGCCTGTCGCCCGACCGCACGCCGCTGGCCATCGTGGCGGGGGGCCGTGTCACGGGGAAGGTGGGAGGAAACCTGGAGGTGGGATTCCTCGACATGCAGACCCGATCCACGGGGAGCCTTTCGGATCAGGACTTCCTCCCAGGGGAGAATTTCGGGGTCGCGCGCGTGAAGGCGCTCGTCGGAGCGAGGGCCAGCGTCGGCGCCATGTTCGTGAATCGTCAGGAGACGGCGCCGGCCACCCGGGGCTACAACCGCTCCTTTGGCGTGGACGGGCACGTGACCCTGTTCGACAATCTGGTCGTATCGGCCTACGCCGCCCGCACGGAAGAGGATGAGCCCACCGGCGACAGTCGCGACGCCCTCATGATGCAGGCGGCGTGGCGCGACCCCCTGTGGGACGTCTCGATCCTCGCGAAGCACGTGGGTAGAGACTTCAACCCCGGCGTGGGGTTCGTGGATCGGACGGGCGTGCGTCGCTTCTTCACCACGGTGGGTGCTCACCCCCGGGTGGACAGTCGCTACGTCATCGAGCTCAATCCCTTCGTGGACGTGGACGTCTATACGGGCCTGGGCGGAGCCCTGGAGAGCCGAGCGGTCACGCCCACGCTGTCCGTGCTCTTTCGGGACGGCGGTATCTTCCAGGTGGAGGCTTCAGACCGGTACGAGCGCCTCCTCACCCCCACGTCGATCGCCGGAGGGCTGGTGGACGCGGGGATCTACGAGTGGCGGGAGGCTCGGGCGAGCTACACAGTCTCGGGAAGCCACGTCCTGTCCGGCCGCCTCTCGCTGAGCGGGGGCGACTTCTATGACGGCACACGCTTCTCGATCGGCGCCACCACGCGGTTTCGGCCCAACCCTCACTTCTCGATGGACGTGGGGATCCAGCGCAACGATCTGAGGCTCGCGGGCCGCGACTTCACTGCGGACGTGTACAGCGCACGTTTCCGCTGGGCTCGTGACGTGCGCACGTTCCTCCTGGGATTCGTGCAGTACAACGGAGCCACAGACGAGGTCGTCAGCAACGTGCGCTTCAACCTCATCCACGCGCCCCTGTCGGATCTGTTCCTCGTCTATACCGAGCGTCGATCTCTGGCCGACTCGGTCCCGGAAGCCGTGCCGGAGCGGGGCTTCACGCTGAAGGTGACGAAGCTGCTGGCGTTCTGACCCCCCTCACCGGGCGGCCCTCAACCAGATCCGAGCCAGACCGCGCCCTGACCCGGCCTGGAACGTGACGTGAAGCACGTGGGGATCGTCCGCGACGCCTTCTCGCGGCTGGACTTCCGCGGTCGCTCCGGCCGCCTCGGTCACCATGGGCGCTACGCCGAAGAGGCGGAGGCCATAGGTCCGCCCCGCCGTGCCCTCGAGCTCGAGCAGCCACCCGTCGGCGTCGCCGGTGAAGTCGACGACGCGCACGCCGCCGCTCGGCTGTCCGGGCAGCAGATCCACGAGGGGAGCGGCCACCGACAGGCCGCCGTCCCAGGTGACCTCGGCATAGGCGGTAGCCCCCTCCTCCACCGTCAACGTTCGCGTCACCGTGAGGTCGTGGCGGCCGGACTCAGGGGGCTGTCCTACCGGATCCCCCGCCGATCTGCCCCCGGAGGCGCGGGACGAGACCCGTCGCGCACCTGGCGGCACGGGCATCACCAGGTCGAGCTCGATGGGCGGCCCCCTCGACGCGACGTCGACGCGGAAGCGACCGCGTTCGCGGGTGATCCGAGCGTCCAGCGCGGTGGCGCCCACGTGGAGGTTCGTGACCTCCACACGGGGCCAGCCCGGAGGAAGCTGCGGGGCGAGCGTGGCAGCGCTCCGGGGTGCGTCGGGATCCCATCCCAGCGCCCCGCTGAGCAACGGGGAGGGCAGCATGGACGTGGCGAAGAACTGATGGGGCACGGTTTCGTCCATGGGGCGGTAATACGCCCCGGAGAAGTTCTCCGGAAACCGGCCGCGGCCCCAGGAGAACGCGTGCTGTTTCACCGCGTCCACCAGGTTGTAGCCTGCCCACGGACGTCGGTACCGGTACTGACCCCAGGCCACGAAGCCCGTCATGAAGGGCCAGACGGCTCCGTTGTTGTAGTGCAGAGGCGCGTACAGCGGGCTGCCCACCGAGAGCAGGCGCGCGCCCCAGTCCGCCGATATGGAATCCGTGGCGAGCTTCCTCAAGGTCCGCTCGGCTCTGCCGGGTTCCAGCAGGTTGAAGGCCATCGCCGTTCCCGGCCACGCCGACAGGTTCACGTTCGTCCCGCCACCCTGGAGGATGCCGAAGGCGTGCTGATCCTCGGCCGGCCGCCAATACCGCTCGTTCAGGGTCGCGAGGGCCGTCGTGCGCAGGTCGTCGGCATCTTCAGCGAGACCACGCTCCCCCAGATGACCGGCGAGATCGGTCGTTGCCTCCAGGGCCTCGATCCACACCGCTGCCAGGTAGATGTCCTCGTGGAGGGCCTCGCCCATCCCCCCCACCTCGATGGCGCCGTAGCCACCCACCGTGTTCTCGATGATGCCGTCCCCGTCGGTCTCGGCGGTGAGGCACCAGGCCCATGCCCGGCGGTAGGCCGGCCACAGCGCCCGAAGCGTCGCCTCATCTCCCGACGCCCGCCAATATCTCCAGAGCGCCACCATCCAGTAGGGGGTGGTATCGGCGTGATAGTACGGATACGGGTAGTCCTCGAACCACGGAATCCGGGCGGCGCTCTGGCTGATCTCGTGAGGCATCTTCCCGTCGGCGCGCTGGTACGTCGCCAGGAAGCGCAGCCCCTCGGACACCAGGTCCCACTGACCCGTGGCGTCCATGGCGAGGGACGTGATGGCCGCGTCCCCGCAGAAGTACCACCCGAAGCCGGGTCGCGTGCTGCTTGCGCTGGGGCCCCAACCCGCCACCAGGCCACACCCCAGGTCCGGGTTGCATACACGCTGCTCCTCCAGGTTCACCTTCGCCCACTCCAGAGCCAGGTCCAGCGAGTCGTCAGGCGTATCCACGGACACCGTAGTGGCCAGAATGGAATCGGCCCAGGTGCGGTTCGATGTGTACAGGTCCTCGGCGTTGGCCAGGATGCGCTCATAGGTTGCGATGACGGAGTCCCTGGGTTGTGTGCCTGCGGCTATGGCGATGGGAAGAAGCTCCCGGGCTGCACGCGCCGAGTCCACGGGAATCACCAGGGACGTGGGCGTCTCCCCCACGAAGTGTGCCGGTAGCACCTCGCCTTCTGCCGGCCAGGACGTGCCGATGACCGCATTCCGCTGACGCAGGCTCTCGCTGAGGACGAACCCGTGCAGCCCCTCATCGTAGAAGGTGTATTGGCCGCCGAACGCGCCAGGCCACATGTATTGCAGCTCCGAGCGGAACTGGACCACCACCTCCAGGGGGACGAAGGTCTCCACGTCCAGGAGGATGAGGAGGCCCGGCTCCTCGCGCGGTGCCAGGATGTGCTGCTTCACCGTGAAGGTCATGTGGGAGTACGTGATGGTGGCGCCTTCGGGGCGCATCTCCACGTGGCTGGCCACGTCTCGCCCTCGCAGCGGTTCCCGGTATTGGGGCACCTTGAAGGACAGCTGGAAGTCCCGGGCGATCTTCAAAGGGTGCACCCAGAGCTCGCCGGTGCCCGTCTCTTCACCCAGCCACGCGCTGCGGGGCCCCGTCACGCCGAGATACTGCCTGGGGCGCACCTCACCCACGAGCCCGATGGGCGAGGAGGTGACCGGGAACCGGCGGACGGTGGGAAGCGCTCGCTCCTGAGCCGCCAGGGAGGTGCTTGGCGTGAGCCAGCCTGACAGAGGGGGTATCCGGGTCACGCCCCCCGGGTCGAAGAGCGAGGTTGCCAGAAAGAGAAGGACCGACCTTGTCGCGCGACGACGAACGAGATCCGACTGCGTCATGGTGTCCGATCCTCCTCCGGGAAGATCCTCAGCTCGGTGAGCCCTGCTCTCCGCGTGCCGTCATGGGTCAGAACGACCCGCACGCGGCGGGCCTCGACGGGCTCGAGGACCACATGGTTGAGCGCCCAGGCCGTCGGCGTCTCGGGAGAGCGGGCGCGCTCCGCGGCGGTGACCCACGCCCCCTCCCTCCAGGTTTCCACCCGGTAGCTGGATGGGGCTGCCACGCCGCGTCCATCGCCGTACAGATAGAGTTCGATCGCACCCAGGCGGTGGGTCCGGCCGAGGTCCACCTCCAGCCAGTCCTCCGCGTCGGGAGAGCCGCGGGAGGTCCACCGGTTCCGCGAGTAGTAGGTGAAGGAGAGACGACCGTCCACGGCCTGCGCCACCGCGTCGCCGGCTCCGGTGAAGGAGGCCCGCACACGCGGGAATTCCCGGTCCCCGGGATTCCACGCGAGGTTCCGGGCCGGCGCGGTGGGCGAGGGCAGGGGCAGGTTGCCCGGACCCCAGGCTTCGACCTCGGTAACGCCCGATGTCGCACCGGGCTGGTGGTGGAGCACCACGCGGATGCGCTCCGTCGACATCTCCGGGAAGATGACCCGGTTGGCGCGCCGACCGGCAGGCGCCGAGGGCGTCCGCTGCTGTCCTGCGACCTCCACCCACCCGGTACCGTCCCACCGCTGGACGTCGTAGGAAGCCGGCGGACGCACCGTGGGGCCCGTGGAGCCGGGAAGATCCGGGAACCCCGACGACCCCATCTCGCCCGTTGCTTCGACAGGTCCGTCGGCGTCATCGAGGAAGTACAGGTCCACCTCGCGGAGCGTGCGGGCGATCCCGAAGTCCACCTCGAACCAGTCCCGGCCCCCCTCGGACGGAGCAGCCACCCAGCGATTGGGTGGTGAAGGATGGTACCAGCGGTTCCCGTCGACGGCGTAGAAGGGAGGCGCCAGAGGGTGGCTGGTGGACGCGGTGGCGAAGGGAAAGTGGTCCGGGCCGTTGTTCACGGCGAAGTCGTGCAGCCGCGGAGGCGCGGGCGGTCGCTCTGCGGCGGGGAGGCCCACCTCCACGCGGCCCAGGTCCGGGCGGCGGGCCGCCTCCACACCGTCGACCAGGACGACCAGCCCGACGCCCCGGCCGTATCGGGATCCGTCCCGATCCCAGACCACCGCGACGTCGTGCCCGCGGTACCGGATCCGATCCAGCGCGAAGTAGGGCCACTCCCCGGGGGTCAAAGGCGCGACCTCCAGCGTGTCGTCTCCCGAGGGGTGCAGACCCACCAGGCCGGAGACGATCAGATCCACGAAGCCGGAGTGGAAGTAGTGCTCACTGTGGTAGAACGTGTTGTGGCCATCCCAGGACCCGGTGAAGGGATCGGCCGCCTCGGCGATGTAGGGCCGGCCGTCCTTGCGGTGACTCAGGGCGTATGTGCGGAGGAGGGAGAAATAGTCCGCGGCATCCACCACCGATTGCTCGTACCGGTTCAGGAGGTTGGCCATGGCCACGAGGGTCTGGGTGGTGGCGTACGGCCACGCGTTGCCACTCCAGACGCAGCACCGGGGAGACACCCAGAACTGGGGATCTTCCTGCTCCACTGTCGTCGGGCCGAAGGGCGCGGCGAAGCGCGTGGGGTCGAGCAGCGCGGCCCAGGCCCTCTCGTATCCCGGGTCCGGAAGCGCGAACTGCCAGGGCACGTACCCGATGAGCTCCCGGCCGTGAGGATCCCCGGCGTACGGCCCGGTCTCGTAGGTCAGGGAGCCCGCGCGGATGCCGTCCTTCTCGTCGAAGGCGAACCGGTGGAAGAAGAATCCCCGCTCAGGATCCCACAGCTCCCCCTGGATGCGTTCCTTCAGGTTTCTTGCCCGGCGAGCGTAGACGTCGGCCTTTGCCGCGTCGCCGAAGAGCGAGGCGGTGCGGGACAGCGCCTGCAGGTCCGCAAAGAGGTAGCTGTTCAGCGTGGGTCGGTAGCCTTCGGCGCCCCCGAACTCGTCGTCGGTGAGCCGAGAGTTGATGTTGGTCTCCATCCCGTCCCAGGCCCCGACCCACCGATACATGCCTTGATCGCCATCCCAGCGCTCCGCATCCCAGCCTCGTACTTGAGCCTCCATGTGGGGATAGACGGTCCTGAGGAACGAGGTGTCGCCCAGAACCGCGTAGGTGGCCCACATGGCGTCGCCGTACCAGTTCGAATAGCTCCGGGGTTCGGCTCCTGGCACCTCGAACCAGTAGCGGGCGAAGTCCTCGATGACCCGACGGTCCCGCAGCCAGCGAACCTCGTAGGCCTGGTGCCCCAGGGGACAGGAGATGGCACCATAGGCGCCGGACCAGAAGGGCCGATCGATGAACTCGGTGAAGGTGTACCCCGTGGACGGGGACGCGTACACCAGGTGCTTCGTCAGCAGCTCCCACCGGTAGTAGTAGGTGGCGTCCAGCTCGGGATCCGGAGACTCGAAGAGCGGAATGTTGTCGGCGTACCAGTCCCAATCCCGATTGTCCCACCACTCGAAGCGCTCGAGCTGTGCCCGCGCGTCCAGCACGTGACGGGGCGCGTCCACGCATCCCCAGAGAAGACCGGGGAGGAGAAGAAGCGGGAGGAGGACGCGGTTGGGCACGGGCTCTCCAAGCTGGGGTATTGCCTCGATCCGTGAGGATGTGGGTGGACTGGGGTGGCCGCCAGGGCCAGCCCGAGGCGCGACCGTGCATGCCGTGGGCCTCCACCGGATCGATGGAGCGTTCCGCGGCGCTTCTCCGTGACCAGGGGGTCGACCATGCGTGCAGACTTGGTGTGGGGTCGGGCGGCAGGGGTGGGCAGGGCGCTTGGCCTGCTGCTCCTGCTGGCGTCTCTCGGATCGGTGGGTGACCCCGGGTCCTGCAGAGCCCAGGAGATCCAGGAGATCCCCGAACCGGGCGAAGCCCTGTACGAGGTCAGCCTGACGGACGGGTCCACCCTGTATGCTCGCGTCACCTCGGTGGACGGGGATCGGGTGGTGCTCACCACGGTGGGGGGCACGCGGGTGGAGGTGACGCGTGGGCAGATCCGTGAGATCCGGCCGGCGGACGGGAGCGTGGTCCAGGGGGAGTTCTGGGTGGCGGACCCCAATTCCTCGCGCCTCTTCTTCACATCCACGGGCCGGTCCCTCCCCGCGGGACAGGGCTACGTGGGCACGTACCTCATCGTGTTGCCTTTTGTCGCCGTGGGGGTGACCGATCGCGTTACGCTGGCGGCGGGTGCGCCCGTGCTGATCGGCGAGTTCGAGCCTTTCTACCTGGCTCCGAAGATCCAGCTCCTGCGCCAGCCGTCGGCGACGTTTTCGGTAGGAACGCTGGTATTCTTCTTCAACGACGAGAACGTCGGGATCGCCTACGGCGTGGGTACGTTCGGAAGTCCGGACCGCGCGCTCACAGCCGGATTGGGCTGGGGCTATTCGGGCACGGACTTCACGAGCGAGCCGGTGGCGCTCCTGGGCGGAGAGACCCGCGTAAGCCGTCGCGTGAAGCTCATCACCGAGAACTATGTCCTCCCGGAGGCGGTCGGCGTGATCTTTTCCGGGGGGTTGCGCTTCATCGGCACCCGGTTTGCGACCGACGTCGCAGTGGCGGGGATCGCCACCGGCGACGAAGCGGGATGCTGCGTTCCGCTGGTGAACTTCTCCTACACGTTCGGGGGGAGGCGCTGAAGCGAGGTCGCCTCTCCATTCGGATCATCGGCGTCACCCGTCCACCACGATCTCGTCTGCGAAGATCCACCCGGGACGTCCCGCACCGGGGTGCCACTCGGGGAGCGGGTTGACGGGCTGAGCGACCACCCGCACATAGCGTGCGCGCCGGGCCTCCGTCTCTACGCGGACGATCTCGGCACGGATCTCGGTGGAGGCCCGCACGGGAATCTCCCGTTTCCCCGCGACCTGCCATCGTTCGGCGTCCAGAGACAGGTGCACCTCGACGGATCGGGGCAGGAAGATCCACGGGGCCTGGCTCTGCATGCATCCCAGGCCCACGCGCCGCACCACCCGCGGCGCGCCCAGGTCCACCACGGCGTCGAGCCGCCGGCCCTGAAAGCCGAGCCATTGACCGTCGGTGAAGTCCCGGGTCCCGACCTTTCCGTCGGTCAGCACCGCCGGGTCGTTGTTCGCGTACGGAGGGCTCGGCTCGACCCCCAGGGTCACACCCGATCCGACGGCCACGTGGGAAAGGACCTCGGACCTCGGGAATCGCGCTCGTCCGGGGGGCCGCACCTCCGATCCCACCTGACCCCTCAGCCGGTCTCCGAGGGCTGCCCGGGCGTCTTCGGCGAGGGCATCGAGGCGCGCGACGACGTCGGGGTGCTCGGCCGCCACGTCCGTGGTTTCCGCAGGGTCCGACTCGAGGTCGTACAACGCTGACGGGACTTCGGGAAAGGCATACGGCCCCGGGTGTCCGTCACGGCCCGGTTCGACTCCGACGTACGAGCGGGTCACGTGCCGGAAGACGCGCTTCCACCTGCCCTCGCGCACCGCCCGCAGCTCCCCCGCGTAGTAGTACAGGAAAGAGCTTCGCGGTCCGCGCCCCACCGATCCTTCGAGAAGCGGGAGCATGCTCACCCCATCGATGGGCCGATTCGGCAGGGCAGCCCCGGTGATCGCCGCGATGGTGGGAAGGACGTCGAGGGTGGACGCCAGCTCGCCCGATATGGACCCGGTCGGGATCCTGCCGGGCCAGCGCATGATGGCGGGCACGCGGGGTCCGCCTTCGAAGGCGGTTCCCTTGCCCTCCCGGAGCCCGCCCGTGGAGCCGGCGTGGTTTCCGTAGTTGAGCCAGGGCCCGTTGTCGCTGGTGAAGATGACCAGCGTCTCTTCGGTCAGGCCGTGCCGGTCCAGGGCCTGGAGCAGCTGGCCCACGGACGCATCGATCTCCTGGATGACGTCGCCGTACATCCCCTGAGCGCTGGTGCCCCTGAAGCGCGCCGAGACACCCAGCGGAACGTGGGGCATGGAGTGCGCCAGGTACAGGAAGAACGGTTCGTCCGCGTGGCGCTCGATGAAGGCGACGGCGCGCTCGGTGTATCGGGTGGTGAGGAGGTCCTGCTCGGCCAGGTCGTCGACCGTCTCGACGGCGGTCACGCCTTCGACGAGAGGGAGAGGAGGGTATCCGGCCTTGCTTCCGCTGCTGACCGGGTTGCCGTCGTAGTCCACGGGCCACATGTCGTTCGAGTACGGAAGGCCGAAGTACTCGTCGAATCCGTGGTGCGGAGGCAGGAACTCGGGTGCGTCTCCGAGATGCCACTTGCCGAACGCGCCGGTAGCGTATCCCAGCGGCTTCAGCATCTCCGCGATGGTGACCTCGTCGGGATGGAGGCCCACGGGTGAGCGTGGGCCCAGGGCGCCGCGGATGGAGATCCGTTCGGCGTAGCACCCGGTCAGGAGGGAGGCCCTCGACGCCGAACACACCGCCTGCGACGCGTAGAAGTCGGTGAAGCGCATGCCCTCGGAGGCCAGGCGGTCGAGGTGGGGCGTCGCGAAAGTCACTGCGCCGTATGCCCCCACGTCCCCGTAGCCCTGATCGTCGGTGAAGACGAGGACGACGTTGGGCGGGCGACGCGCGGAGAAGCACCCGGCGAGGGGCCCGCCAGCGCCCAGGGCGACGCTTGCGGCCCCGAGCTGGCGGACGAAGTCACGGCGTGTCGGGGTCATGGGGTGTCAAGCTGGCCCCAGGCGCCCCCGTTCGCTAGCGACCCGCTTCCCGGAGCAGCTCGTCGGTGAAGGAGATGAGCTCGGCCTCCAGCTCCTCGTGCACCTCCCCCAGCGCGGGGCCGTAGAAGCCGGAGTGGACCCTCCTGACCCGCCCGGACGCGTCCAGGAAGATCGTGGTGGGAAACGCGATGGGGCCATCCAGCTGCGGCTGCGTCGCGTGGGGTGATTCGCTGTCGTTCACGCCTGCCAGCAACAGCGGGAACTCGATTCCGAACTTCTCGGCGTACCTGCGCACCAGCGCGCCGTCGACCTCTGGGTCTCCCGTCACCTCGTACGCGAGTCCCACGATCTCCAGGCCGCGGTCCCGGAACCGGTCATACAGCTTCACCATGGTGGGCGCGGAGTCGTGGCACGTGGGACACCACGTCCCGAAGATCTCGACGATGACGACTTTGTCACGAAAGCGTTCGTCGTCGTTGGTCACCATGTTCCCTTCGAGATCCGGAAAGGCCCATTCGAAGGCGGACGTGGTGTCGGCCTCCACCATCTCGGTGGGTGCGGTCAGGTGCGCCCCGCCGGTCGAGCGCACGGCGACGAAGGGGCGCTGGGACGTCAGGCCGGCGTGGAAGATCCCGCGGACGGTGTCCCCCTGGAGCTCCCCGGTGAGCATGTAGACGAAAGACCCGTCGAAGTGGGACATGACGAAGCGGCCGTTCTCGTACCCACCCCAGAAGAGCCCCGAGTCTCCGGTGTTGGAGATGATCGTCCCCTCCAATCCCCGTGCTGTGCGGCGAAAGTCGAGGACCCGGGGGCTGGGGTTCGTGTCGGGGTTGTACGTGGCGTCCCAGAGGCCGAGGAGGGCTTCATCCGGGAGGGCGACCGGCCACGTGCCGCGATACGCCCGGAACGGGATGGTGCGCGGGCCGCGGTTGCCGACATTGCGGTAGAACCCTACCAGGGAGTCCGCGGTTACATGGGCTCGGATGGCCGCCGCGTAGTCCCCCATCTCCAGGAGCACCGAGTCGCCCGGGAGGGACCGCACCTCCGAGAACGGGTCGCACGAGTCGCCGTTGCACAGCCTGCCCGAAAGCCCGCCTTCCTCGTGGAGCTCCATGTGGAACCGGAGCGGGCCGCCGGCCAGGTCCAGCTGTGCACGCCACCCACCGGAGATGCCGGCCTGGGCGGACGCGGCAGCGGGAAAGACGCTCGCCGCCACGGCCGACAGCGTCAGCAGGGTCAGAGTACACACCAGGGCGGCTGCCGGGATCCGCGACGCGGCTCGGCGAATGGAATCAGTCATGGTACGGTTCGTAAAGCTCGCCGGCCTCCAGACGGACATCCAACGTATTGCCGGGCCAGGGCAGGGGGCAGGGGAATCGTGGGTTATACGCACAGAAGGGGTTTCGAGCGCGGTTGAAATCGAGGAGATAACGATCTCCGCCGAGAGGGCGCAGGACGACGAACCGGCCCGGCGGATAGGTCTCGACTCCGCTGGTGCCGTCCCGGAGGAAGATGCTGACCTCGGCCTCTTCTGACCCCGGCTGGGGGATCCGATACGCGGTGAGGGTGAAGTCCTTTCCCAAGACCTCTCCCTCGAACGTGCCCGCCAGCGAGGCCGTGACCTCGACGCCGTCCAGGCCAAGCATGGGTCGCTCCGTGGGGCGATCGGGTGGCGTAAGCCGTCCCTCCACCACATGGTCCGCCCGATAGTCGAACCAGCCGGGATGCTCCACGGCCCGGCTCAGGGGCGCAAAGACCGTGATGATGTCGGACCGGGGGGATCGGCTCACGCGGATGCTCCACGCTCCCAGGCCCACGTCGCGGTTGCGCGGCACCGCGCGTCGCCCCGACCCGGTCTCGAGGAACAGCCCGCGGCGCGTGCGGGAAAGGGTCGCGGTCGGCGCTCCGGCCAGGGCGGCGGAGCCCTCAGGGCCGAAGATCAGATCCTCGACCAGGGGCTCGTGAAGAACCGCGGCGTAGGGCGAAGCCGGCGACGTCCGTAGCCACTGGGCGTAATCTGCGCGTTCCGCCTCCACAGCGGCAGGCGTCTGGGCGCCGAGAGCCGCGGGCGCGAGGACGCATAGGAGGAGCAGTCGAGACGGCATGACGTGGGTGTGAGGGGAGAGTCGAGGTGCCTGCGCGCGGCACGGCCTGGCGCACGTCCAGCCCGGAAGCGGACGGGTCTGTCTAATCCCATGAAGACGGGTGGTGTTCCGCCTCCACGCGATGCGTGCTATTCCAGCAACCCCGGAATGACGCTCCAGCGCACGGTCCAGTCGCCCTCCATGGATCGTTCCAGGCAGACCATGCCACCGTTGCTGAAGTTCACCACCGGAGGCTCGGGCTCCCCGGTGACGAGCACCGATGCCAGGCGGGACAGATGGGGCAGGTGCCCCACCAGGGCCACCGCTTCGCCCAGCGCCTGGGCCCGGTTCGCCCAGATGGTGGGGTCGTCCAGGGGCGCCAGGTCCGGTGCCGAGGCCACGTCCAGGTTCGGATCGGCCGTGGCCAGGATCTCCGCCGTCTCCCGGGCCCGGGTCTTGCCGCTGTGAAGGACCTTCCCCCGCTTGGCGGGGGCGGTGCGACGCAGGAAGGTGGCCACCCGCTCAACCTCCGCCCGCCCCTCGGGCGTGAGAGCCCTCTCCGGATCCGTCGTCCCCGGGTGGGCCTTCCCGTGCTGCATGAGATAGAGGCGCATCGATTCCTCCGTGATGCCGTTGGGCTCGGGATGCTCGAGCCGCCCATGTTCGCGTCTGGTTGCGTCCCAAAGATCACCTGATCTCCGGCCCGTGCATACGGTGGGACGGGGGCACGGGGGTAGAGGACGCTCCGTCGGACCCATGAGGGAGCTCGCGCGTACTTCCCTCCGTCCCGGGGCAGGTCTCGGTGACCCGCAGCTCTCCGTTTCCCCTCACGTCTACTGACATGGATCTCCTGGAAACGACCTTGTTCGGCAACTCCCTTCGCACCTGGGCCGTCGCGGTGGGCGTCATGATCGTCGCGTTCGCGGTCCTCCGGATCATCACCGTCCGGGTGATCGGCCGGCTGGCCCGGATGGCAGATCGCACCCGAAACCGGTGGGATGACGTCGTGGCCGCCGCCCTGGATGCCACGCGTTCGATCCTCCTGGCGATCGTGGCGCTCTTCGCCGGCGTCAGCGTCCTCACGTTGCCGGACAGGGTGACGTCGATTCTGACCAGCGTCACCATCATCGCCCTTCTGGTGCAGGGCGGGCTCTGGATCAGCGCCGGCATCAAAGGCTGGATCGCCATCCAGCACGAGGAGCGCAGGGAAGAGGACGCGGCAGCGGTCATGACGATGAACGTCGTGGGCGTCGCCGCGCGGATCATCCTGTGGTCCATGGTGGTGCTGCTCACGCTGGACAACCTGGGCGTCGACGTGACCGCGCTGGTCGCCGGGCTCGGAATCGGAGGCGTGGCCGTGGCGCTGGCGGCCCAGAACATCCTGGGAGATCTCTTCGCGTCCCTCTCCATCGTGCTCGACAAGCCGTTCGTGCTGGGGGACTTCCTGATCATCGGCGACTTCCTGGGCGCGGTCGAGCAGATCGGGCTGAAGACCACCCGCGTGCGTAGCCTCTCGGGCGAGCAGCTCGTGTTCTCCAACGCCGATCTGCTCTCGAGTCGGATCCGGAACTTCGGACGCATGTATGAGCGCAGGGTCGCGTCGAAGATCGGGGTCACGTACCAGACGCCGCGGGAGAAGCTGGAGCGGATTCCCCAGATCATCCGGGAGGCCGTGGAGGAGCAAGGGGAGCGCGTCCGCTTCGATCGCTCGCATTTCCAGGCCTGGGGGGACTTCTCCATCGTCTTCGAGACCGTCTACTACGTCCTGAGTCCGGACTACAATGTCCACATGGACATCCAGCAGGCCATCGCCCTGAGGGTGCACGAGCGCTTCGAGGCCGAGGGCATCGAGTTCGCCTACCCGACCCAGACGGTCTTTCTGGCCCAGGCCGGTTAGTCGCTGATGCCGGAGCTCCAGGTCACCTCTCTCGACATCGCCATCCTGCTCGGGTACGTCCTCGGCACCCGCCTCTTCTTTGGATGGTATATCGTGCGGAAGTGGAAGAAGGGGGGCGCGGAGGAGTATTTCCTGGGCGGACGGGACATCCCCTGGGCCATCATCGGCCTGTCGTTCTACGTGTCGAACATGAGCGGGAGCACGTTCGTCGGGCTCCCCGGCAGCGGATACCTGAGCGGCATCGCGGTCTATCACTACGAGTGGCTGCCTGCCCTCATTCTGGTCCTGTTCGCCATCTTCCTGCTTCCTCGGTATCTGGCGGCCAGGGTCTATACGGCACCGGAGTTTCTGGAGCGGCGTTTCGGCGCCGGGTCCAGGAGGGTCTTCTCGGCCTTCCTCCTGGTGGCCAACATCTTCATCGACGCCGCCGCGGCCCTGTATGCCGGCGCCATGGTGTTCGGGGTCCTGTTCCCGGGTGTGCCCCTGTGGCTCACGGTACTGTTGCTCTCCCTGATCGCCGGCGTCTACATCGTCTTCGGAGGCCTGGATGCGGTTGTGCTGAACGACGCGGTGCAGGCGGTGCTCATCCTCCTGGGAGGCACCGTCATCGCATGGCTCACCTGGCGCGCGATCCCGTCGTGGGAAGCGGTTCGGGCCGCCGTCGAACCTGGAGCGCTGCACCTCATCCAGCCGGCAAATGACCCTGTCCTGCCGTGGCCGGGAATCCTGAGCGGGGTGCTGGTGGTGGGCATCTATTTCTGGTGCACCAACCAGTTCGTCATCCAGAGGGCGCTGGGCGCTCGCTCCCTGGACCACGGTCGCTGGGGCGCGCTGCTGGCCGGTGCGCTCAAGCTGCCCAACCTCTTCATCCTGATCCTGCCCGGAGTGATGGCGGTCGTGCTGTACCCGGACCTCGATCGCCCCGATATGGTCTTTCCGCTCCTCGCTTTCGATCTCCTTCCCGTGGGGCTGCGTGGATTCATGCTGGCCGCCCTGGCCGCGGCCATCCTGTCGAGCCTCGAGGCGATCCTGAACTCGGCGTCGACGCTGTTCACCATGGATTTCGTGCGAGATCGCCGACCTGACATGGACGATCGGGCGCTGGTGCGCACCGGGCGGGTCGCCACGATCATGTTCATGCTGATGGCGGCGGGGTGGGCTCCACAGATCGCCAGATTTCCAACCCTGTGGCAGTACCTGCAGTCCATCCTCTCCTACGTGACGCCGCCCGTCGTAGCGGTGTTCCTGGGCGGGATCTTCTGGAGTGGGGGAACGAGACAGGGCGCCTTCTGGACCCTGGCTGGGGGGATCCCCCTGGGGATGGTGGGTTGGGTGGGCAATGAGATCCTGGGGTGGTCGAGTATCCAATATCTGTATGCTTCGGGCATCATGTTGGCATTGGGCCTGACCATCTTCGTGGGGGTCAGCCTGGTCACGCCGCGTCCGGACCCGGCTCGTGTGGCCGTCCTTCGCTGGCGGCGTACCGTCCCCACTCCGGGCGCACCGGAGCGCGCCATACCGAGCTGGTATGCGGACTACCGAGTCCTCTCCGTAGCGCTTCTGGCCGTCACCGCGCTGGTGGTCGGGTGGTGGTGGTGAGGAGCGTCGCTCCGCGGGAGCGCCTGGCACGGTTCGCAGAACGGAGCCATCCTTCCGGGCCATGAAGCTCCCCGTCCTCCTCCTGCTCCAGAGCGCCGCCGGTGCTGGAGCCCTGGTTCCGGGCCAGCCCGCGCCGGACTCGGCGCTGGTGCACGGCGATCGGCGCCCGGCCGTGATCACAGCGGTGCGTGCCGATGTGGGCCCCGAGCTGGACGGCCGCCTGGACGACGACGCCTGGGCTTCGGCAGAGCCGGTGTCGGGGTTTCGGCGGGACCAGCCCAACGACGGGCGGCCGGCTTCGGAGCGGACGGAGGTCCGTGTCGTCTACACGGCCTCGGCGTTGTACGTGGGGGCGCGCCTGTTCGCCAACGAGCCGGAGCGGATCTCGCGTCTCCGGGGCCGAAGGGACTCGTTCATGCAGCAGAACGACCAGTTCCTCGTGGAGATCGACTCGTACCACGACCACCGCACGGCCTTCATCTTCGGGGTGACGCCCGCCGGAGGGCGCAACGACGTGCTCGCGCCCAACGACGGGCTGCAGGGCATGGACGTGGGTTGGGATCCGGTGTGGGAGGCCGCCACGGAGGTGGACTCCCTCGGATGGACCGCGGAGATCCGCATCCCCTTCTCGCAGCTTCGCTTTCCGGAGGGAGAGCGACAGGTCTGGGGCATCAACTTCCGCCGCGACATCCTTCACGCGGGTGAAGCGGCGGACTGGAACTGGACGCCCGGCACCCAGGCCGGATGGACGTCGAATTTCGGGCACCTGGTGGGGCTGGAGAACATCCCGCGACCCGGCAGGCTCGAAGTGCTCCCGTACGCCGTGGGGCAGGGCTCGTTCGACCAGCGCGCGGATCCCGGGAGCCCCTTCGACGACGGGAGCGTCTTCGACGGCTCGCTTGGTGTGGACCTGAAGTACGGGCTGACGAGCGGACTCACCGTCGACGCCACCATCAATCCCGACTTCGGCCAGGTGGAGGCGGATCCGGCGGTGGTGAACCTGACGGCCTTCGAGACCTTCTTCCGGGAGCAGCGTCCCTTCTTCGTGGAGGGAGCCAGCATCTTCGACTTCGGAGGACTGCAGGGGATGCAGTTCTTCTACTCCCGCCGGGTGGGGCAGCGTCCGGCCGTGTCGGCTTCGGGCGCCGGGACGTACGTGGATCAGCCGCGCGCCTCGACCATCCTCGGCGCCCTCAAGCTCTCCGGGAAGACGGAGTCGGGCTGGGCCGTTGGGCTGCTCAACGCCACCACCCAGCGGGAGACCGCCCGCGTCGCGGAGGCGCTCGGCACGCCGGTGTTCGAGTCGCCGGTGGATCCCCTCACGAACACCACGGCCCTGCGGGTCCGCAAGGACCTGAACGACGGGGCGAGCTACGTGGGCGTCATCGGTACCGGTGTCGCCCGAGACCTCGACCACGAGGTGTTCGACGGCCTCCGGGACCGTGGTCTCGTGGGGGGCGTGGACTTCCTCCACCGGTTCTCCAACAGGACCTACGCCCTGCAGGGCTGGATGGGGGCCTCCCGGGTCCACGGTAGCCCCCGGGCCATGATCCGCGCCCAGAGGTCGTCGGCCCGGTACTACCAGCGTCCCGACCAGGGCTACGTCAGTGTGGACTCCGCGCACACATCGATGGGAGGGTACGCCGGGGAGCTATCCTTCCGGAAGGAATCGGGTGAGTGGCTCTACGGCGTGGAGGCGAGCGTCATCTCGCCGGGGTTCGAGATGAACGACGCGGGCTATCAGACCATCGCCGACCTGTTCTCGGTGGTGGTCAGCGGAACGCGACGGTGGGTCGAGCCCACGCGCCTCTTTCGCAGCTCCAACCTTCGGGTTTCGGCCTCGGAGCGGAGGACCTTCGGGAACCTCGCGTTCCAGCGCGCGTGGACCCTGAACGCCGACGCCCAGACCCACGGGTTCCGTCGGTGGCGCATCACCGGCATATTCGCGCCGGAGACCCAGGATCACCGAGCCACCCGGGGCGGTCCCACCATGACCAATCCCGCCGCCTGGAGCGTCAGGGCCTCCTACAGCGGAGACTCCCGTCGGCGTGTCTCGGGTGGGGTGGGGGTGGAGTACACCGCGGATGTGGAGGACGGGTACCGCTGGTCCCTCTCACCCAACGTACAGGGGCGCGGCGAGGGGTGGTTCAGCTGGAGCCTACGTCCGAGGGTGAGCTGGAGCCGGAATCCGACGTTCTACGTCTCGCAGGGGCGCGATACCGCTGCCGCCGCCACCTACGGCCGGCGGTATCTCTTCGCCGAGCTCAAGCAGGCATCCGTGGATCTGACGGCACGGGTCGACCTGGCTCTCAGCCCGACGATGACCTTGCAGGTATACGCCCAGCCCTTCGCGGCCGTCGGGGACTACGAGGGGTTCAGCGCGTTGGCGGCCCCGCGCAGCTACAACTTCCTCCGCTACGGGGAGGGCTCGTCCACCATCGATCTCTCCGACGGTGTCTACACGGTGGACGCTGACGGGGTGGGCCCGGCCGAAGCGCTGTCCTTCTCCGACCCCGACTTCCGGGTGCGCTCCCTGAGGGGGAATGTCGTGCTCCGCTGGGAGTACCGGCCCGGGTCGACGCTCTTCCTCGTATGGAGCCAGGACCGCGCCGAGCGCTTCGGGGATGCGGACTTCGACGGGGCGCGGGACCTCGGCCGCCTCTTTTCCGACCCGATGAGGAACGTGTTTCTCGTCAAGGCGAGCTACTGGCTGGACTTCTAGCCGGCCGAGCCCCCGTCGGCTGCTCGTCGCCGCGTGCTCCGCTCTCCCGGTCGGCGTCGACCCGGCAGCTCAGAGCTTGATGACCATCGTCAGGGTCAGGAGGCGGTCCAGCTTTTCCCCGGGGGTGGAGACGCGGGTTCCCGTGGGTACCCCCGATCCGTCGACCAGGGGCACGTCCAGGAGGGCTGGTCGGTTGTCGAAGAGCAGCTGCAGCGAGGTCTTGAACGCCAGGGACTCCGTCAACGACACGGACAGGGAGTTGATCCAGTCTGCCCTGAGGTCTCCGGTCTGCTCCACGTTCTCGTCCAGGACCAGGGCCGACTCGATGTCGGTGCTTTCCGAGAGTGTCCGCTTCGCGTCGAAAGAGAGCCGGAATCCGGCGAACCCTTCGTCCGCGTCGGGTGCGGGATCGACGTCCTTCTGGATCGTGTAGGTCGCACCGAGGTCGATCTTGAGGTGCCCCGAATCGTTGTCGGCCAGCGTCATTCCGAACCCGCCCACGAACGAGTAACGGTTCTGGACGCCGGCGAAGGTGTTCCGATCCCAACCGGACCCCGAGAAGACGAAGGCTCGGCGGAAGTCCCGGACGTACCGTCCCCGCACGAAGTAACTCCCCGCCGTGAGCTGGGATACGGTGGTCTTGATGACCGTGAAGCTCGTCGGGGTGCCCGTCGCGGTGCGCGTGACGGTGTTGGTGTGTCCCCGGATTCCACCCAGCTCGACCTTGAAGGTGTTCTGGCCTCCGGTTCCCTTGACCGTCGCCTTCAGGCCCAGCGTGCTGGACGACGCGTTGCCGCCGGTGGACACGAAGCTGAGCTCGGTGGCGTTTTCCCAGGTGAAGGAGGCCGAATCCTGCTGCGCCGCCCCCGTGCCCGGGATCGCTCCCAGGAGCAGCGTTGTGGTGAGCAGAAAAGGGTGTCGCCCGAAAACCTGCGTCATGGTTCTTCCCATCGATCTGGAGATTCGTCGAAGCGTCCCGCCGGCCTAGGATCGGGGCGGGCGGGAGGGAGCCGAAAACATCGCCTGAGCTTCCGCGTACGGTGAGCACCCCCTCGCGTGCGGGCGGTTCCGTCGATCGTGGTTTGCCCGCTCCTCCCGCCCGGCACAGGGTGGAATCAGCCACGGCGACGGATGCGGCGGCTCTGACCCTGGATCTCGGGGTGAGGTTTCGACGGGACTAGAACGTTCCCTCCCGCACCTGGCCGTCGGCCAGGCCCTGGCGGAGATGCACCACGTTTGTCGGCTCGACGCTCTGGTTCTCGGGGAGGGGGACGTCACCTTTGCCCTTGCCCATCTGGAAGACGGACTTGAGGCTCGCGAGCTGCGACGAGCCGCCGAGGACCTCGACGTCACCCCCGTAGTAGTCGAACCAGGGAAGGCCTTGCCGCGTGTACTCCTCCGCCGTGGGTGGCGTCGTGGGTGGGTTGGTCCCGGTGATGGCCCTCCACGCGAGCGAGTTGGCGAGGTGCACGAAGCATCGGCTCGAGCACGCCACGTCCCAGTCGTCGGGGTCGTACGGATCGTCGTAGATTTCCTGCCGCATCCGTCCGCCGGGAGCGAGGCCCATGTCTGTTGGGCCGGCGCTCCGGGCGAGATTACTGTAGTGCCCGTCCGCGTCCTCCGAGTACACAAGGTGTGCGGCGCGGCGCTGCCGCTTCTCCCACACCTCCCGCTTCATGGGGTACACCAGGAGCTGGACGCCCCCGAACTCGGCCGATCCTGTGAGCTGCTCCTCGGCCGTGTAGCCGGCACCCAGGGGCATGGCCACGAACTGACGGATCGTGCCCCTCTCCACGCAGTAGCCGTCCAGCCCTGGCTGGTCCGGCACCACCACGTAGTCCTGCGGGTGTCGGTGGAGTCCCTCGGTCCAGGCTTCCCCGGTGACGGCGTCGATCTTGCCGGCGGCCACCTTGACGGCCATGGGATAGTGGCCGTTGAAGTTCAGCCACAACGCCTCGGACTGATACATGGGAAGCATGACGCCGCCGTGACGGATCCAGGTCGGCGGCACACGAGACGCGTGGTCGTCCACGTGACGCAGGGGGAATCGCCCGAGACCGGGCGGCAGGGGGTAGTCTCGGCCGTCGTCGGGGATGCGCAGGGTTCGCTGGAACTCGATGGACGCCTGTGCTCGGGCGTGGACGTCCGGGAAGGAGAACGCCAGCCGGTTCTCTCGTAGCTCGATCATCTTGCCTCCTTCGGCGCCCCGCGCCCTCAGGTTCTCCTCGTCTACCACTCCCCGTCCCGGACCTCTCGCACCAGCCGCAGCACCGCGTGGTCCGGCATCTCCCGCACCTGGCGGATCAGCTCCGCGAACAAGACCGGCCGTCTTCGGATCGCTTCCATCAGATCCCCGGAGACCTTGCCGGCCAGGGCCAGGAGCACGTCGGTGTCCACGTCCAGGACCCTGGCCAGGCGTCGGATGGTCGCCTCGGAGGGCGGTGCCACCTCCTCCCGCTCCACCTTGCCCAAATAGGACGGCTGGACGCCGATCCTGGTGGCGACCTGCCGCACCGAGAAGGTGGGGTCTCCG
>JARRLD010000006.1:27535-33374 GCA_037387345.1 Gemmatimonadota bacterium | reverse complement strand
CTGCTGGGGAACCTGGTGTTCGGGATCAGCGCGGCCGACCCGCTCACCTTCGTGGGCGTGCCGGTGATCCTCGCCTCGGTTGCGCTGATCGCCAACATCCTGCCGGCACGACGAGCCATTCGGACGGATCCGGCCACGACGCTACGGGCGGAATGACTCGGTAGCTCGGGCCCATGACGCGGGCAGGTGGCGGGAGGTTCAGAAGTAGACGGACATCCGGAGGAAGACCAGGTTTCCGTAGGTACCGTATTCGCTGTTGAGCGCGGGCGCCCCGCCGAGGGTCGGCGTCGAACCTGAGGTGATCATGCCCCCTGCCGACACCCGGGTGCTCTGTCCGAAGTCGTAGGTGAGGACGGGGGTGATGGCGGTGCTCGGGTCCTGGAGATTGAGCAGGGCGCTCACGGTCAGATTCAGCCGGTCGTTGCCCGGAGTCCACACGACCGCGCCGCCGGCGTAGTGGCGGCCCAGGTAGTAGCTCTCGCCACGGGCGAACCGGGGATCGGAGAGGACGGTGACGTAGTCCGCCGGATCGCCGGCGCCGACGCCGTTGAAGTGGTACTCCCCCGAGAGGACGAGACCGTTGCCCATCCAGTCCACGCCGAGCGTCGCTCGAATCCGATCGATCTCGTCATCGTCCAGGTCGTAGGGCAACACAGCCTCGGAGCGGAGCTTCCACGCTCCCACCGGCGCCGACATTCCCGCCATGGCCATGGCCTCGTTCCACAGCTTGCCACCGGCCACGTAGAGGTCGGCCCATGAGAGGGCCACGCTGGCCCGGACGGCTGCCGAGAGGTCGTCGAGGGAGCCACGGTCCGCCACGACGGCGTCCACCTCCCATCCGCTCCCCGGATAGGTGAGGAATCGTATCGCGTCGATTCCGGGCTTCTCCTCGGTGTCCAGCTCGAAAGGGCTGAACTGGGCCCAGAGGTCGGCTACCGGGAAGAGGTTGGAGATCCCCCAGGTGATCGCCTGGCGCCCCAGCGTCAGGTCGCCGGCCTCGGTGTACACCGAGAGGGCGAGCCGATCGATGTCGTGCCAGGCCCGCAGCCGGTCGCGCGTGATGAAGTCCGTGGACAGATCAACCGTACGGTCAGGCACGGCGCTCACGCCGAAGCCCGCCACCGATCCGCCGAGGGCGCTCGCCGTGGTGGTCACCTGCGTCTGGAGCCGCTGGTGGAGCTCCAACGTGACCTTCGGGCCCAGCCGAGTCGTCCATTTGAGCCGGACGACCTCGCCGTTGAATCCGGAGGTCGCGTCCTCCTCGGCATCGCCGGGAAGCTCGTACCCCAGGTCGTAGATCCCCGTGAGACTCCGCACGTATCCCGACAGCTCCAGCGCCCGATCGCCATCACCCAGCAGGGTGATCTGGCCGGCCACGCCCGAGGGATGCAGAAGCAGGGCGAGCAGGCCCAGCCTCGTGATCATTGCCGCTCCTCGCACCGCCGTGCTCAGGCGGCCTGCCCCACCGAGTCGGCCACGCGTCCATCCAGAAGCTTCAGCACCCGTCGGGCCCGCTCGATGACCACCGGGTCGTGGGTGCTGAAGAGGAAGGTCGTATTGAGGTCTCGGTTGAGCTCCAGCATGAGGTCCAGGAGCTCGGCGGAGGTCTCCGAGTCCAGGTTGGCGGTGGGCTCGTCGGCCAGGATGATCTTGGGCTCGGTCGCCAGGGCGCGGACGATGGCCACGCGCTGCTGCTGGCCGCCGCTGAGCTCGTGGGGCTTCCGGTCCATCATGCCGGCCAGACCCACCCGCTCCAGCAGGGGCACCACCCGGTCCCGACGTTCGCTCCGGGAGACGCCCTTGAGCATGAGCGTGAACTCGGCATTCTCGTAGGCGGTGAGGACCGGGACCAGGTTGTACGCCTGGAAGATGAAGCCGGCCGTGGCCAGTCGGAAATCGGCGGCTTCGCCCCGGTTCATGGTGGACACGTCCACGCCGTCCACCTTCACCGATCCCGACGTCGGGTGGTCCAACACGCCGATGATGTTCAGCAGGGTGGTCTTTCCCGATCCCGAGGGGCCGGAGAGGGCGGTGAACTCGCCTTCGCCCACGTCGAGGTTCACTCCCCGAAGGGCATGGACCTCGAGTGTGCCCTGATGATAGACCCGGGTCAGGTCCCGCACCCGGATGAGCGCGCCGTTGTCCCAGGTGGCGACATCGCCGTCACGGGGTCCGTTGCTCGGTGCCGTATGCTCGTTCATGGGTCACAGCCTATTCGTAGAATCGCATGGCTTCGGAGGGCGCCAGGCTCGACGCCTTGTACGCGGGATAGAGCGCGCTGCCGATGGTGATGAGGGCCACGGCCAGGGTGGCCATGATCCACTTGCCGGGGTTCACGGTGCTCCGCATGACCAGGTCCGCGAAGTTGGCTCCGGAGATCTCCATGTCCTCCACGCCCCAACCCCCGACCGGGATGCCCCAGTGATCCATCGCCAGGTGGCCGCTGTAGCCCAGCGTGAAGCCGACCGCCAGGGCCAGGAGGGTCATGAGGACGGTCTCGGCGAGGAGGAGCCGGGCCACGCCGCCGCCGCGGAGCCCCAGGGCGTTGAGGAGTCCGAACTCGCGCACCCGCTCCATGACCGCCATGAGGAAGGTGTTGGCGATGGCGAAGGCCACCACCGCGAAGATCACGACGATGTAGATGTAGAGGAACGCGTCGTCGATCTCGATGAACGCCACCATCTCGGGGATCGCCTCGCGCCAGGTCATCACCTCGAGCCCGTTGCCCTGGACGTCGGCGGCGGCGTGGATGGCTGCGGCCACGCTGTCGGGCGTCGCCCCGTCGGCGACGATCACCCCGATCTGCGTGAGCATGCCGTCCATGGCCACGGCGGTCTGCGCGGCATCCAGGGTCGTGAGCGCCAGTCCTTCGTCCGTCTCCGGCAGCCCGGTCTCCACGATGCCCGTGAGGTGGAACAGCGCGCGGGTGACCTCGCCCTCCGGGTCCGAGGCGGTGAGGACCACCCGATCTCCCAGCTCCAGCTTCAGCTTCTCGACGATGGTGGCGCCCAGGATCAGGGGGTCGTCCCGGGTGCTTTCGGTCAGAAACTCGCCTGCCTCCAGGTCCTCAGCGTAGTCCTGGAGCGCGATCTCCCGTTCGGGCACGATGCCCTGAAGCATCACCGGTCGGTTCCCGGCGGCGCTGCTCACCAGCCCGTTCACCAGGACCCGGGGGATGGCGACCTCGACCCCCGCCGCCGACTCCACCGCGTTCAGGACGGTCTGCGCGTTGCGGATCACCAGGTCGCTGGAACGGTTGTCCCAGTACCCGTCGGCGTGGACCAGGACATCGCCACCGGCCCCTTCCGCCGCCGCCTCGAGCATCTGGGCATGGCCGTTGTCACCCATCCCCATGGAGACCAGGAAGAGGGCGTAGCTGAAGGCCACGGCGGAGGTCATGATCAACGTGCGGGTCCGGTGGCGCCACAGGTTGCGCCAAGCCATGCGCCAGGTCATCACGTCCTCCCCGCGATGGTGGGAGCGGGATCGATACGGGCGGATTTGAGGGCCGGCCACAGCCCCACGAGGAAGGCCACGAACACCATCACCAGCACGGGCTGGATCACCACCGCCGTGTTGAGGATGGCGTAGATGCGCCCGCTGAAGGCGACGCCCATCCACGTGAAGCCGCCCTGGTCGGTGAAGATGCCCAGGTTCAGCCCGTGGACGGAGTGGTACCAGGTCACCGCCACACCCAGGACGGTTCCCAGGACTCCACCCAGCGTCCCCAGGACCAGGGACTCGGTAACGATCATCCGGAACATCCTCCGGGGCCGCATCCCGATGGCCATGAGGACCCCGAACTCACGCCTCCGCTCCAGGGCGCTCATGCGCTGGGTGTTCAGGATGCCCACCGCGGCCACGAGGTAGATGAGGAGGTACGTGACCAGATAGGACTGGCGGCTGAGGGTCAGCACCTGGTCGATGGAGGGCATGATCTGCTGCCACGATCGGGCGACCAGCACGTCGTTGGGTGGATCTTCGCCGTCGGGCTCGACGGGGATGTCCGTGCGCGCGCCGAGGGCCGCGGCCACAGCGTCCCGGGTCTGTTCGGTGCGGACGAAGTTCTTCGTGCGGATCGTCAGCTCGTGGATCTCGCCGTCGAGCGCTGCCAGGAACTGCGTATCAGCCAGGTTCATGTAGACGGCGCTGCGGTCCACGGCGGTGTTTCCCGTGCGCACGATGCCCACCACTTCCAGGAGGTCGTTGCCCAGGGAGCCGTCAGCCGCCTCGAAGAAGATCACGAGCTCGTCTCCGATCCCCACGCGGAGCTGCCTCGCCACTCCCGTGCCCAGGACGACTTCCCGGGGTGCGGGGTAGGGCGGGGGGTCGTCGGTGAGCCAGCGGCCGGATTCCAGGCCGTCGGTGATGGGGGTGGTCTGGGCTTCGAGGACCGGGTCCACGCCCATGATCTGGGCCACCTGGGACTTCTCCTCGTGCCCGATCAGGCCGAAGAGCCGGATGCGAGGCGATACCGATTCCACCCCGTCCACCGCCCGGAGGTCGCGCAGCAGGGAGGGCTCGAGGGCGAAGCTCCGGTCCGCCCGGGGACTCTCGGCGAAGGCTGCGGTGTGTACCTGGACCTGTCCGGTCTCGACGGCCGTGGCACCACGGACCATCTCGACCAGCCATCCCTCCATGAACCCGAGAATCCACACCATGAAGGCCACTGAGACGGCGATGCCTCCCAGCGTGAGGCTGCTGCGCCACCGGTTCCTGGCGAGGTTCCTGAAGCCGATCGTCGCGGAGATCATCGTCTGCCTCCGGCCTCAGCGGGCCACCCGACGGAGGCCCTGTCGTGTGAAGAGGGTGGCATCCACGGGGATGTCGAGCTCGAGCTCGAGGTACTCCACCACGGTCCGCTCGTCGGGCTCGTCCGTGGGCTGGAGGACCATCGTCATGGGGATCTGCTTTCCCGCGATGGTTTCCACGTCCTCGAAGACCATGGTCCGGATCACCTCCTCGTCGTCATAGTACTCGGCCCGCAGCGGTACCCAGTCGCCCGGGGAGATGAGGAAGACCAGTCGGGAGTAGACCACCGGGGCTTCGGGCCGGGGCGTGAGGGTCGCCTGGAGGCACGGCGTCCCATCCCATTCGACGGATGACAGCGTAGCCTCGTAGTCGTCCAGGTAGCTCGTCTCCCGGACCAGGTCGTCGTTGGTGAAGTGGCTTCCCATCCAGCTCTCGGAGAGGAGCCCCGTGGGGATCCGGATGAGCCGGTCGGCACGGGGCGCGTAGTTCCACAGGCCGTCCTCGGTGCGAAGGGTCGCCGTCCCCGCCTCCCGCGACGGAGACCGGATCACGAAGAGGGCGTCATCGTCGCCCTGGGACCACGCCTCCAGCTCCAGCGTCCGGTCACCTCGCTTCCGCGTCACCGTCATCCGCATACGGGCGTAGGACGACTGCGAGCGGTAGAGGTCGTCGATGTGATCCATGACCCGCTCGACGTCGGGAAGGGCCAATTGGCCCCTCGCCGGGACCGGAAGGGCGAGGCTGGCGGCCGCCGCGGCCATCAGCACTCCCAGCGTCGGCAGCGCGGTCCTCGCGCCCGTCCCGTTCATCACGACTCCCATCCCTCGTTCTCCTTGTGCAGCATGTCGCGGACCAGGTCGATCCGTCCGTCGACGATTCGTTTCAGCTCCTCGTCCGGGAGGTCGTCCCAACGCTCCATCATCCAGCGATCTCCGGCCGCATCCGCACCCACGGAGATCACCACCAGCAGATCCGCGGGAAGATCGGTACGGATCACGCCCAGCTCCCGGCCGCGGGAGATGATGGTGTTCCACCATCCGCGGCTCACATCCATGAGGAGGTGGTGGGGCGTGTCGGGTTCGGACGC
>JARRLD010000006.1:0-27517 GCA_037387345.1 Gemmatimonadota bacterium | reverse complement strand
TCGGACGCGATGTGGTGGACGGCTCGCGCCATGCTCATCCACCACGAGTCCCGCGCCAGGTAGTCCACCGACAGGTGGGTGAGCTCCCGGAGGGTATCCCAGAACTCGTCGGCGCCCACGACCTCCAGGGCCCGCCAACCGGTTTCGTCCACCAGGCGGTCCAGGGAGCGATCCATGACGGTGGTGAAGAGGTCGGCCTTGTCCTCGAAGTAGTAGTAGACCGACCCCTTGCTCATGCCCGAGCGTTCGATGATCCGGTTGATGGAGGCGGCCTCGAACCCGCGCTCGGCGAACTCCTCGGCGGCGGCGGCGAGAATCGCCTCCTGCTTCTCCGGATCCAGCTTTTCGAACCGGCTCCTGGCCATGGTTCCGTTCCGGCAACGCCCCGCCGTCGGCGGGGTCGGACCTCTTGGTTCGACTATGAAGTTCGACCAGCTGGTCTAATCTGGAGCGATGGAGCCGTGGTTGTCAAGGGAGGGCCCCGCGGTCGGATATCGTTCGAGACGGGGGATTGAGGAAGCGTTGCCGCTACGTCCCCCCGAGATCTGCCGGAAACCGTCTGACCACCGCGATCTGGATGCCGGAGGCGACCAGCACGCCGGCCAGCACCAGCAGGGAGAGGGGATGGCGGAACTGGGAGGTGCCTGCGGCCAGGAGGACACTGTGGAGCACCACGGCGCCGATCCCGACGAAGGCCAACCCGTAGGAGAACGCCCGAGCGCTTCGCGTCCACAGCGCGACCCGCCAGAACCCGTAGAGGACGACCCCCAGAAGCGGGATGTGCAGGACGAGGAACGCCTCGAGGCCGCCGGGGAGCCGAAGCAGCTCCCATTCATGCCAGTAGGCGGCGTCGATCTCGTGGACGGTCAACAGAACGGTGTTGATCAGGTAGAGCCAGCCCGCGGCGTTCGATGATCGCGCGGTCATTGATCGTGCCCTTCGGCTCCGGGGGAGCGACGTTCAGTGGATGGGAACGATATGCTTCGCACCGGCGGACCTCTGCCCCGGGAACGGGGCAGAGGTCACTCGCCGGCGAATCGACCCGATTCTACATCTCTGCGGGCGGCCAGCTGTTGGAGACCGCCCAGTGGATCTTCCACGAGCCGTCGTCGGCCTGCCGCATCAGCTGGAAATATCCGCCGTACTGGGTAGGCTCGCCGCTGTCGGCGTCAGTGGCCTCGTACCAGCCGCCGTCGAGTGCCCAACCCTCACCCAGCTCCATGGTCGACAGGTCGTTGATGTCGATCTGAGAAGGATTCTCCGCCATCATGGCGGCCAGCGCCTCGGCGATGGCGGCGCGGCCGTGAAGGGGGCCACCGCGCGAGAACGACACCATGCCGTCCGCGGTGTAGAGGTCGGCGACCATGTCCGGATGGCCCTGGTTGAAGTTGGTCTCCCAGGCCGTCTCGAGCTCACCCAGGGTACCCTCGTTGGGCCCGGGCTCACCCTCGGGGGACGTGAACTCGAATCCCTCCGGGGGATCGTCGGTGAGGTTGCTGATGTGGCCGGCGATCTTCCACTCGCCCTCGGTCTTGGTCGAGTGGGTCATGTAGGTGCCCCCGTACGACATGGAGGGCGCGCCCTCGGCGCTCATGGTGATGGTGTAGGTGCCCCACCCCGCCGCCTGGTCACCGAAGACCATGATGTCGCCGGGCGTTACCTCGATCTGGGGAGACATGTCGGCGTTGGCGCCCAGGGCCTCGGCGATCGCCTCGCGCCCCTCGGCCAGGCGGCCGTTGGAGCCCAGGAACCACGCATCGGACGTGTACACGTCGGCCACCATGTCGGGGTGGCCCATGTTGTAGTGGGTCGCCCAATACTCTGCCAGTTCGTTGAGGGCCTGCTCGTCGGCCGACATCTCCGGCGCCGCGTCGGCTGCGCCTTCGGTGGAAGTGTCTGCCGTCTCTCCCGCACAGGCGGTCACGGCCAGGTAAAGCAGGGCCGGGGTCAGGGTGCGGATGCGGGTCTTCATATTCGTGCCTCCGGGAGGATCTCCTCGACGCGGCCACGAAGAGGCCGCTGAGCACTGAACACTGTCGGTAGACGTGCCCGATGGCAACCGCTGCCTCGGATCGCGCTGCCGCTGTTGGGGCTCCCGGCGGCCTAGGACGTGTTCGCCGTGGCCAGGACCTCCCGGAGAACCCCCGCCGCGCCGGCCAGCGAGGCGCACCGTGGGTAACGGACTTCCGGGATCGTGACGCCGTGCTCCTTCTCCAGGGCGAGGACGAAGTTCAGGTAGTCGAGGGAGTCCATGTCGAACTGGTCCCGGAAGGGGACGTCCGCCTCGAGCTCGGCAGGAGCCCCGGGCACGACGCGCCGGAGCGTCTTCTGGACGGAGGCGGAGAGATCGTCGGGGCTCACGCGATGATCCGGATCAGGGCGAAGGTCGACTCAGGTGCTGACGAACGATCTTCCCGGAGGGGGTTCGGGGCAAGTGGGTCCGGACGTGCACCACACGGGGGGCCAGGGCCGGCCCGAGGCGCGATCGGGCGAACGCGAGGATGTCCCGCACGAGACCGTCGGTGTCCTCCGCCTCGGCCGCGAGGACGACGTGGGCCTCGATCACGGTTCCGGCCAGCTCGTCGGACCGACCCGCCACGGCCGCGTCGACCACCGCCGGATGGTCCAGGAGCACGGCCTCCACCTCCACCGGCGCCACCATGTGTCCTGCCGACTTGAATGCGTCCCCGTGGCGGGCCAGGAAGTGGACCCACCCCCCCGCGTGCATCTCCGCCACGTCCCCGGAACGGTACCAGTCTCCGGCGAAGGAGCGTCGGTAGAGGTCCGGATCGTCCAGGTACGCGCGGAACATGGAAGGCCATCCCCTGCGCACGCAGAGCTCTCCCACCTCGTCGGGTCGGGCGGGACGCGTCTTCTCGCCGTCTGCGACCAGGCACGCGACCTCGAACGGCGGCAGGGCGCGACCGATGAAGCCCTCCCGGACCTCTCCGTCGAAGGGCGTCGCCACCACGATGCAGCCGGTCTCGGTTTGCCACCACGTGTCCCGTACGGGCACGCCCATCACTTCCCGGCCCCAACGGGACTCGGCCGGAGCCAGGGGCTCTCCCACCGTAAACACGCTCTGGAGGAGCGGAAGGTCGGGTCGCGCCGAGCCGGTGGACGTCATCCGGCGTAGAAGCCGGAGCGCCGTGGGGGAGGTGTAGAGGACCTGGATGCCTTCCCGCTCCAGGTTCTCCCACCAGCGGGTCGGGTCGAACTCGTCCTCGTCCATGAACACGGTCGAGCCGGTGGCCAGGGGACCGAGGATCCCGTACGAGATGCCGGTCACCCAGCCCGGGTCCGCCGTGCACCAGTACCGCGTGCCGCCACCGAGGCCCAGGACCCTCTCTGCCGTGTACGCGTGCGCCACCACCGCGTCGTGGACGTGGACGACCCCTTTGGGCTCTCCGGTGGTGCCGCTGGTGAAGTGGAGAAGGCCGAGGTGCTCCGGATCCACATCCTCGTCGGGAACGCCCGGGTCGCCCAGGGCCAACCAGCTTCCCATTGCCTGCGTGCCTTCGGGACAAGCGCCGTCTGCCGCGGCCTCCAGCCGGCCGGGGTGATCCACCAGCAGCACCCGCGCCAGGAACGGCAGCTCGGCGCGGGCCGGCGCGACCTTCTCACGATAGAGTCGGGGGGTCGTCACCAGGAGCCGGGCCCGGCTTCGTGCCAGGCGTCGCGCCACCGGGTCGGGGCCGAACGACGAGAAGAGAACCGTGACCACCGCTCCGGCCCGGAGCGCGCCCAGAACCGCCACGACGAGCTCAGGAATCCGACCCGCGAGCACGGCGACGGTCTCACCCGGCCGGATGCCCTCGCGGGCGAGACCGCTTGCGAAGCGGCTCACGGCGTGGTCGAGGTCCAGGTAGCTGTATTCCACCGGGGGGCCGGACCTGGGCCGCCACCGTAGCGCAGGGCGGTCACCGGCACCGCCGCGGACGTGGCGGGTCAGGGCCATCGCGGTGATATTCCGGGGGAGTCGATCGGGACCCCGGAGTGCCTCTCGCATCCCATCCCATGAATCGGTCAACACGCGCTCTCTCGCCAAGAAAACGAAGCCTTGAGCATTCGAAACATAAAGTCGTTCTTCCGTCCGCGTTCGGTGGCGCTGGTGGGAGCCAGCGCCCGTCCGGGCTCGGTGGGGAACGTGATCGCCAGGAACCTACAGACCGGCGGCTTCGGGCCGGCGCTGTCCTTCGTCAATCCGAAAGGTGAGGTGATTCTGGGGGTCCAGAGCGTTCCTTCCGTGGACGCCCTGGCCGAAGCTCCCGAGCTCGCGGTCCTCGCCACCCCACCCACCTCGATCCCGGGGCTCGTCCGCGCCCTGGGGGAGCGAGGCACGCGAGCCATCGTGGTCATCACCGCAGGCTTCGGAGAGGGGTCGGCCTCCGAGGACGGGACGCCACTCGCGCAGGCGCTGCTCGAGGCGACGCAGCCGTATGGCACCCGCGTCATCGGACCCAACTGTCTCGGCATCCTCGCGCCTACCGTGCGCCTCAACGCGAGCTTCTCCCACCTGGGCTCCGCGTCCGGCCGTCTCGCCTTCGTCGCCCAGTCCGGAGCCATTGTCACGGCCGTCCAGGACTGGGCGGAGCCCCGGGGGTTGGGCTTCTCCCATCTCGTGTCCCTGGGCGACATGCTGGACGTGGACTTCGGTGACATGATGGATTACCTGGCCAACGATCCGGGCACGCGGGCGATCCTTCTGTACGTCGAGGGGATCCAGCACTCCCGGAAGTTCATGTCCGCGGCGCGGGCCGCCGCCCGCATGAAGCCGGTTCTGGCCGTGAAGGGGGGGCGGTTCGAGGCCGGGATGAGAGCCGCCGCGTCCCATACGGGGGCGGCAGCCGGCGCGGACGCCGTGTACGACGCCGCCTTCCGCCGGTCCGGGATCCTCCGGGTCCATACCCTGGAGGAGCTCTTCGGCGCCGTGGAGACGCTGGCGCTCGCTCGGCACCATCGGGGAGACCGACTGGCCATCGTGACCAACGGTGGCGGTCTCGGGGTGTTGGCCGCCGACGCCCTCGCCGAGCGGGAGGGAAGGCTGGCGGAGCTGTCGGACCGGACGGTCGAGGCCCTCGCGGAGGTTCTGCCCACCACGTGGTCCGGCGGGAACCCGGTGGACATCATCGGAGACGCCCCGGGGGCAAGGTACGAGGCGGTGTTGCGGGTGATTCTCGACGACCCGGGGGTGGACGCCGTCCTGGTCATCAACTGTCCCACGGCGGTGATCAGCCGCGAGGACGCCGCGCGGGCCGTCGCCAACGTTACGGCCGCGCTCCGAGGCAAGACGTTGCTGACCAGCTGGGTGGGCGCCGCCACTACCGGTGAAGCGCTGCGCATCTTCAGCGAGGCGGGGATCCCCTCCTACGACACGCCGGAGCAGGCCATCCGGGCGTTCATGCAGCTCGTGGAGCAGGGCGTGCGGCAGGACATGCTCCTGGAGACGCCCCCGTCGCTGCCCGAGCTGTTCCAGCCCCGCAGGGAGGACGCCGTCCGCGTCATCGAGGCGGCTTTGGCCGACGGTCGCGAGTGGCTGACGGAGCCGGAGGCGAAGGAGGTGATGGAGGCGTACGGGATCCCGACGGTCCCGACGTACGTGGCCCGGACGCCCCAGGAGGCGGCGCAGATCGCCGTCCGTATCGGAGGTCCGGTGGCGCTCAAGATCCTGTCGCGCGAGCTGACCCACAAGTCGGACGTGGGCGGCGTCGCTCTGAACCTCGAGGGTCCGAGCCTGGCCGAACAAGCCGCCCGGGACATGGAGGAGCGGATCCGGTCGCTCCATCCGGAGGCGTCGTTGGACGGTTTCAGCGTCCAGGCGACGGTGAAGCGACCGGGAGCCCGGGAGGTCATCATCGGCGCCAGCGAAGACCCGCAATTCGGACCTGTCCTCCTCTTCGGACAGGGGGGCACGGCGGTGGAGGTGGTGAACGACGTGGCGCTGGGGTTCCCACCGCTGAACCTCCGCCTCGCCAAGGCTCTCATGTCCCGCACCCGGATCTACCGGATCCTGGAGGGATATCGCGACGTGCCGGCGGCGAACCTGGACGAGATCGCCCACACGCTGGTGAAGGTGTCCCAGCTCGTGGTGGACCTGCCCCAGGTGGTGGAGCTCGACCTCAACCCCCTCCTGGTGGACAGCTACGGGGTTCTCGCCCTGGACGCACGCGTTCGGGTGCGGCCCGCTTCGGAGGCCCCGGTCCCGCGCCTCGCCATTCGGCCCTATCCCAAACAGCTCGAGGAGGACGTGGAGCTGGCCGATGGTCGCACCCTTCTCCTGCGCCCCGTCCTGCCCGAGGACGAGCCCTCCCTCCAGCGTATGTTCCAGGCCCTCACGCCCGAGGAGGTGCGCTTCCGCTTCTTCGTGCCGCGCAAGACGTTCTCCCACATGAACACGGCGCGATTCACCCAGATCGACTACGACCGGGAGATGGTGCTGGTGCTCACGGAGAAAGGGATTCCGGGGGCGACGCCGATCCACGGGGTGGTGCAGCTCAGCGCCGACCCGGACAACGAGAAGGCGGAGTTCGCCATCCTCATCACGAAGGAGTGTACGGGGCTGGGGCTCGGGGTGTACCTTATGCGCAGGCTGATCGAATACGCTCGCGGGCGGGGGATCGGTCGGCTCTTCGGGGATGTCCTGGCGGACAACACCACCATGCTCAAGCTCGCCAGGATCCTGGGCTTCTCCACGAAGACGGTGGAGGGGGAGCCGGGGCTGATCCGCATCCAGCTCGACGCGAGCCCGGCGGCGTGAGGCGGACACGGTCCCGCGACGCCGTTTCGCGGAGCCGGGCGCCCCCCTATGATTGAGGAGTGAGCCTGCCCACCGCTCCGATGCATCTGCTGTCAGGAGACCATCATGGCCAGTGTTCACCCCTCCGCCCTGGATCGCCGGAACTTCCTCAAGGGCGCGGCCGCCGGACTCGTGCTCCTGCCTCACGTGGACCTGGGCCGTCTCGGCCTGGTCGGGTGGAGCCGCGCGTCCACCGTCGCCCTCATCCGCACGGCCGATCGCCGTGACGGGGTGATCCGCGCCATGGCCCTTCTGAACCCGCAGGGCGTGGCCGGAAAACAGGTGGTCCTGAAGCCGAACTTCAACAGCGCCGACGGTGGGCCTGCAGGGACCCACGACGACACGCTCACCCAGCTCGTCGTCGAGCTACAGGAACGGGACCCCCGTTCGATCACCCTGGGAGAGTCCAGCGGCCCCGGCGGCACGGCCGCCGTCCTGGAAGCCAAAGGCACCCGGGACCTGGCCCGGGACATGGGCTTCGGCGTGGTGGACTTCGACGAGATCCCGGACGGGGACTGGGTCCACGTGATGCCGTCCCAGACGCACTGGCCCGAAGGGTTCCATCTTCCACGTCTGGTCACCGACGCGGAGTATATGGTGAGCACGTGCTGTCTGAAGACGCACGGATACGGTGGCGTCTTCACCATGTCCATGAAGCTCTCGGTGGGGCTCACCCCCCGAGCCATCCGTCGGGGCATGCACCGCTCTCCGGACATGCGTCGTATGATCGCCGAGTTGAACCAGGGCTATCGACCCGACCTGGTTCTCCTCGACGGGATCGAGGCGTTCACCGACGGAGGGCCGTCACAGGGAACGCTGAAGCAGGGGAACGTTATGATCGCCGGGACGGACCGCGTGGCGGTGGACGCCGTGGGGCTCGCGGTCCTCAAGGAGCTCGGGTCCAACGACGCCATCATGGGCACGCCCATCTTCGCCCAGGAGCAGATGGCTCGGGCGGTCGAGGTGGGACTCGGCGTAAGCGGTCCCGACGAGATCACCCTGGTGAGCGACGACGATGAGGGCCGGGCATACGCCGAGGTGTTGAAGGGGATCCTGGCGCGGGGGTAGGGCAGGCTACCGGCAGTCGCTGGAGTCCAGCGCCGGGCCCGAGTCTTCCTGGGTCGGATCGCCGACGAGGCCTACGAAGAGCAGCGTACCCGACAGTCGCTCCCGGATGGCGAACAGGAAGGGTCGGTCGGCGATGATCCCCGTGAAGGACGTCAGGGCGACGCCCACGGCCGTGACGGCCGCCGCCGTCGTACCCTCTTCGTCCACCTCGATGAAGGTCTTCTGCCGCACGAAGCTGATGCAGAACTGATCCCCGGCCGGGGACATGTTCGTGAAGTCGGCGCCGGTTCCGAATGCGACGTCCATGCCCATGGCCTTGAGGGCGTCGTTCAGGAGGCCGTCGTAGTTGAGCGTCCACCTGGGAATGGACACCGCGTCCACCTCCCGCACGGAGAGGCTACCGGCGATGGACTCCCAGGCCGACGGGGTCAGGCCCTGCAGAAACGTGCGGGCGTCGGTTCCGGCCGAAGGCACCACCACCAGCATGGCGAACGGCCCGCCGCCGTAGGGAAGCTCCACCGCGGCGTACTCGCTGGTGGCGGCGAACGGCACCTCCTGGTTCTCCAGGGTCATCATCTCGACGTCGACCGTCCCGCCGCCGCTGGGGAAGAACGTGGCCGTCCTCGTGTCGGCGGGGTCGAACCGTGTCTGCCACGCCCCGTCGAAGTAGATCGCGTTGAGCAGGAGCATCACGAGCTCCGGCCGCAGCTCCTCCAGGATCCGGTCGATCTTCCCCTGGGTCTTCTGGTCCACCCACGCGTTGATCTCGTCGAGCGTGGAGGGAGCGGAGAAGTCCCGGGACTCCACCTGGGCGTCGAAGGCCTCGGCCACCGCCTGAAGGAAGGCCTCGTGGAAGGTGACCTGATCGTTGGCCCACACGGAGTTGGCGATGGTGAACACCACGTCGGGGTCGAGCGTGGTCAGCAGCTCGATGAGGCCGGAGTACGCCTCGTTGATCTCCTCCTGCGACAGCGTCCCGAATCCGAGCGTGGAGCGCATGGCGTCGAAGGTCTCCGCAGCGGCCCCGTTCAGGGTCATGCCCAGGGCCATGGACGCGCTCAGCGGCGACAGCACCAGGTTGGTTCGCTCGTCGCGGGCGGCCACTTCCCGCCAGAGCTCGAGACCGAAGGCGTTGGAGTTGGCGATGACCGCCATCTCGGGAGCGGTCAGGTTCCGGGGCAGCTCGTCGATTGGCTGGTTGGCGGGTCCCACCGCATCGCCGCAGCCTATGATCACCGCAACGAGGAGGGTCAGGAGCAGGGCCATGAGGGCCCCGGAAGCCCATCGCTGGGAAGACATGATTCCGCCTTGATCCGGGTGCGTCGTGGTATCCATGAGGGATACGAGTCGGCTGCAGATCATGTGACGCGAGATGCGTGCCACTCCCGGCGACCTGGACTTCGTAACGGGCCTCTCCCCGAGCCGAGCGAAGTCAGGCGAACCGCTTCTCGTACAGCGCGCGCCGTTTGCGGGCCTCTTCCTCGCGGTCCTTCGGCGGCGCGCTGGTCACCAGCGAATCCAGCAGTCGACCCGCGGCGACCGACACCTCGTCGACCGCCCGCTCGAAGGCCTCCTCGTTGGCCTTCGACGGCTTGGTGAAGCCGCTCAGCTTGCGCACGAACTGGAGCGCCGACGCCCGCACTTCCTCATCCGTCGCGGGCGGGTCGAAGTTGAACAGCGTGCGGATGTTGCGACACATCGGTCGGGCTCCTTGGGCAGGGTGGGTCGGGGTGGGCAAATATGGTCGGGGGTAGACGGTCAGGCCACCGGGGCGGCGGGCCTCGGCGCGACCGACGGAACCCTTCAGGACCGGCGGATCCCGCATCGACAGGGAACCCTGACCGCGTTATGCGGTTTCTCACCCGGGAACGCCGGTCAAGCCATGGAGGACGCATGCTGACGTGGAAGGACATCCGCGACATCGTGAAGAAGGGAAACCCCGAGCCGCCGCGGCGCGTCGAGCGCGACGACGACCAGTGGCGGCGTCTCCTGACCCCGGACCAGTACCGCATCACGCGGCTCAAGGGGACGGAACGGCCGTTCAGCTCGGAGATGTGCAGCCTGTTCGAGCCCGGTCTCTACGCGTGCGTGTGCTGTGGGACGCTGCTGTTCGATTCGACCGAGAAGTTCGAGTCGGGGACCGGCTGGCCGTCGTTCACGCAACCGGTCGAGCCGAACGTGGTCGCCCACCACGCCGACCTCTCGCTCGGCGTGCTGCGCGTCGAGACGACCTGCAACGTGTGCGACGCTCACCTGGGCCACGTCTTTCCCGACGGTCCCCGGCCGAGCGGACTGCGCTACTGCATCAACGCCCTGGCGCTCGAGAAGGCCGGCCGATCCGCGGACTCCGAGGTGAGCGGCGGCTGATCCCGGCCCGACGCTGTCAGTGGGACAGGCCCCAGACGACGTAGTTGATCCCGAGCTTGTACGCGTCGTTGGTGATGTCGACCGGGAACCACGCGCGATCGGAGAACTCCCAGTACTCGGCGATGTCGTTGTTGTGGTTGATGATGGCGAACATGCGCCTCGTGGGGTCGTTGTCCTCGAAGAGGCCCCAGTAGATCGGGGTCACCGGCACCAGCGGGTGCGGAAAGTAGATGTCCTCGATCTTGAAGAACGAACCGAAGATGGGGTGCTCGGGGCCGATCTGGATCGGATGAACCTCCGGGAGGGCCCGTCGCAGCTGATAGGCCATGTTGTCGAACTGGTTGCGCTCGAAGTCGTCGAAGATGAGGAAGCCGCCCTTGAGCACGTACTCCCGGAGCCGCTGGGCCTGCTCATCGGTCATGTCCCAATCGCCCGGTTCGGAGATGTAGGCGATCGGGTGGCGGAAGAGCTGGGGGTCGTCGAGATCGAAGACGTTCGTGTCCCGTGTCTCGGTCGGGATCAGGGTGAGCTCGTCCAGGATGCGGGAGAGGTGCTGGTCTGCGCGCGGATAGTCGTGCGACCACGCGCTGCCGCCCCACCGCCGCCGGCGCACCGAATGATACCGCACCCGGCTGAAGACGAAGCGGCCGGTGTACTCGGGGTTGGCCGGCAGGCCTTGCCGGGTCGCCCCCGGCGACACATCCGGCCCGACGTCGGCGGTGCTGCCCGCGCTGAGCGACGCGACGGCGGTGAGCAGGAGGGTGCGTGCGCGTCTCATCATCCCGAGGGTAGAGCCTGGCCGGGCGCGCCCGCAACGACGGGACGCGATTTGCGCGGGTCGCCCGCCGGTCCGAGAGTTCCCGGTCCTTCTCCCCCTCCCACCGGAGACCGCCGATGACACGTCGCTCGGTCGTATCACCCCACGACCAGAGCGCGACCTTCGTCGAGCTCTTCTTCGACCTGGTCTTCGTGTTCTGCGTCACCCAGGTCGTCGGGCTCCTCCACCACGACCTCTCCTGGGCGGGGACAGGCCGTGCGGTGCTGGTCTTCTGGCTCGTCTGGTGGGGATGGACCCAGCTCACCTGGGCGCTCAACGCGGCCGACACGGAGCACCCGCTGGTGGAGTTCGGTACTCTCCTGGCCACCGCCGTGGCGTTCTTCATGGCGGTGGCGATTCCGGACGCCTTCGCGGGCGGGGGGCTGCGATTCGCGGTGCCGTACGTGCTGGTCCGTGCGATCGGACTCGGGATCTACGCCTGGGTCACTTCGGCCGACCCCTCGCAGAAGGCGGCCGTTCTCACGTTCGCTCTCGTCTCGACCGGTGGCATGGCCGCCGCGCTCATCGGGGGTCTGGCAGGCGGTGACACCCAGCTCTACCTGTGGGGCCTCATGATCTTCCTGGACCTGGTGGCGGCCACGGTCGGGGCCCAGTCGGAGCATTGGAACATCCACCCCCGGCACTTCGCCGAACGCCACGGTCTCATCGTGATCATCGCGCTCGGCGAATCGCTCATCGTGGCCGCGGGCGGACTGGCAGGGGTGGAGCTCGGCGGCCAGGTAGTCGGTGTCGCCGTGCTTGCCGTGCTGACTTCGTGTGCGCTCTGGTGGACGTACTTCCCGGTGGCCAAGCCCCGGCTCGAGGCCGCGCTCGAATCGGTCAGCGGCTCGGACCAGTCACGCATGGCGCGGGACGTCTTCAGCCTCTTCCACTTTCCCATGCTCTGCGGTGTCGTGGCCTTCGCCGTGGCCCTGGAGGAGGCGATCGCCCATCCGGCAGATCCGCTTGGTCCCGCCGGACGACTCGCCCTCGGAGCCGGCCCGCTCCTCTTCGTGGGTGGCATGGCCGCCGCCATGTGGCGCGCCACGTGCGGCCGGCTCGCGCCCAGGGTCGGGCTGTCCGTCCTGACCGCCGGTGCGGTTTTCCTGCTGGCCGGGCTCCCGCCCCTGGCGAGTATCGGGACCGTCTTCGTGGGCGCGGCGGCCATCGCGATCGTGGAGGAGGGGAAAGCCCAGCGGCTCAACGTCCGCTGAGCCGTCCGCCGAGCCCTACTGCCTCGTGAACAGCACCCCCTTGGTGCGGCCGTTCCCGGCCAGCAATCCGGTGATGTCACCGTTGGCCGCCTGCTGGAACTCGATCTCGCCAAACGGAAAGCCACCGCCGAACGTCAGCCCGGACCGGTTCGAAAGCTCGATGGGCTCACCCCGGCGGCGGTGGATGACGAGCCCGCCGTCCTCGAGCCGGATGTCGAGCCACACCTCCAGCTCCCTGGAGTAGTAGCGTCCGACGAGGCGGGCCAGCGCCTCCTCCGTGAGATCCTCGGCCTCGTATCGCAGCATGGGCGTCGACTCACCCTGCGTGAACGTCGCGCTGTCCACGCTCTCACCCTCGAAGTGGAAGACGATCGAGACATTGAGCGCGGGCAGGGCCACGGTCGAGTCGGACGTCACGGTCAGCTCCCGTCGGCTCTGGCCCGTCGGCTCGGCGAAGAGGCTCCCGTCCTCGAACACGAGCTCGACCGGTAGCTGAGGGCCGGACAGAATCCAATCGCCGCTGATCGCTTCCATCCGCTCGGCAGGCATCATGCCCTCCTCCGCTGCCTCCGCCTCTTCGGTCTCGACGGGATCGAGGCGGTCCCCGAAGAACATCTCCTCGATGTGCGAGACGGCCGAAAATGTGAACGTCGCGTTGTTGCTCGACATGAAGATGCCGGCGTCGAGCTCCGGGAAGTAGCTGAAGTAGGTCCGGTGAGCGACGTCGCCCCCGGTGTGTGTGTAGACCGTGCGGCCTCTCCGCTCCGCAATGCCGAGGCCGAGCGCGTAGCTGGTCGTGTCGCCGTCGGCCAGCACGTTGCGGGTGGTGATCAGCTCGATCGCCTCGGGCCCACCCACCGTGGCGTCGCGGTAGTTGAGCATCCACCGGGTCATGTCGTGGAGCGTCGTGTAGATCCCCCCCGCACCCGCCGAAGCCGCGAGGTCGCGGGCCGACCGCCAACCGCCCTCCTCAGCCGGTACGTACGGCGTCGAAGCTCCGGGGATGATCTCACCCTGGTGGTACTTCACGCGCGTGTGGGTCATGCCGAGCGGCCCGAAGACCCGTTCCTTCATGAACTCGGGGAAGGTCTTTCCGGACACGCGCTCCACGATCATCGAGAGCAGGATGAAGCCCGTGTTGTTGTAGTTGTATTCGGTGTTGGGCGTCGCCTGCAGGTCGGGCTGGCGCTGCACGATCCGGATGGCCTCCTCGCGATCGATGTGGTCCTCGCCGAAGCGGCCGTCCATGGGAAGGAAGTTGTAGATCTCCCGGAAGCCCCCGGTGTGATTCAGCAGGTTCTTGATGGTCACCGGCTCACCGAAGTCGGGAAGCTCGGGGATGTGCTTGCGGACCTCGTCGTCCAGCGAGAGCAGGCCGTCGTTGCGCAGCAGCAGGATCGCCATGGCTGTGAACTGCTTCGTCACCGATCCGATGTTGGTCGGTGTGTCCACCTCGTGGGGGATGCCGAACGAGAGGTTCGCCATCCCGTAGGCGCGCTCGAAAACGATCTCGCCCCCGTCGAGGATTCCCACGACCGCGCCCGGGGTGTCGTCACCCGAGTAGGGGGTCATGAGCTGATCGATGCGGTCCGATGGGCCGGTGGCGACCGGCTCGGCCTTCTCGAGCAGGATCTCGTAGTCGCCCTCCTGCTCCTCGAACGGTGTCACGGCGATCACGTAGGTGCCCGCGTCCGTCGACGTGAAGGTGAAGTTCTCGGGCCCGCGCGAAGGGCTGTCGAACTCGGCGACTTCTTCGCCGGCCGGGTCGAGGATGGTCACGACCACGTCGACGGAGATCTGATTCACGTACCCGAACACGAACGCGCTGTCACCCAGCTGCACGGTGTAGGTGTGCCGGGCTTCGGAGGTGAGCGTGCCAGAGCGCACCTGGCCGACCGGGAGCGGCGTGGTGTCCTGGGCGGACAGGGGCGTGGAGGCAAGCAGGACAGCAAGCAGGGCGACGCGTTTCACGACACCTCCAGGTTTGAATGCGCAGGTCAGTCCGAGATGGCCCGTCTCCGGAGGGCCTCGATCTCCTCGATCTCCCGGGGCACGTCGGTGATGCGCTCGAGCCCGTCCGAGGTCAGGACGTAATCGTCCTCGATGCGCACCCCCACGTTACGGTAGCGCCGGGCGGCGTCAGCGGCGTGCTGGATGAGCGCCCGGTTGCGGGGCGTGTCGGGAAGGTCGTCGAAGACGTTGCGCCGGACATAGATGCCCGGCTCGATGGTGAACACGTCTCCGGGTGCATAGACGTACGGCGGCACGTTCGCATACTGGGAGAGATCGTGCACGTCGAGGCCGATCCCGTGCAGGAAGCCGTGGTAGACGTACAGGTACCACTGGGGGCACGTCCCGTCGTCGTTGGCCCAGGTCCCGGGGCAGAGGCCCGGCGGCGGATCGAACGCCGCGTCCGCCGCCTGGATCAGGCCGAGGTCCACGAGGCCCCGCCGCAGCACCGCGTACGCCGAGTCCGTGGGCACGTTGCGGGCCACACCCGGCACGATCTGCCGTTCCGCCGCTTTCTGGGCGGCCAGGACCACCTCGTAGACGTCCCGGATCTCGTCGGAGAAGGTGAGGTCGACGGGGACGGTGCGGGTGATGTCGGCCGAGTACCCGTCGTAGTACGCCGCGACGTCCATGAGGACCACCTCGCCGGGGCGTGCCGCCCGGGTTCCGGCCGGATAGTGAAGCACCGTCGCGTTGGGCCCCGAGCCGACGATGGACGAGTAGCTGGGCGCGTCTGCTCCCAGCCGCCGGAACTCAGCCTCCATGATGGCCTGGATCTCGTTCTCCCGGATCCCTGGCCGGATCGCGCGCATCGCAGCCTCGTGGGCCCGCGAGGACACGTCGGCGGCCTTCTTCAGCAAGGCGATCTCGCCTTCGCTCTTCTTCGCCCTCAGCTCGTCGACCCAGTTGTTGACTTCGGCGACCTCGAGTCCCGGATGCCGCTGCTCCAGGGCTCGAGCGAACGTCCGTCCCACGGTGAGCGAGTCCCTGGGGCTGAACTCGTTGGCCTGGTAGTCTGCCACCGCGTAGACGGGGAAGCCGCCCGCCAACACCGAGTCCACGTAGGCCGCCATCTCGTCCGAATACCGGGCCTGGAGGCCGACCTGGTCCGATACGTCCCCGAGGGTGAGGCGCTCGCCGTCGTACAGCGCACGACGGGCGTCGGGGCGAGCGACGAAGAGCGTCGAAGTCGTGCGCCCCTGTTCACGCACCATCACCAGGGCGGCGTTGGACTGCAGGAAGCCGGTCAGGTAGCGAAAGGCGGGGAGCTGGTAGAATGGAGGCCAGTGCCGGACGGGCTCCTGTCCACCGAACGCGACGAACACGCCCCGGTCCACCCTGGAGGCCAGGGCCTGTCGTCTCGCGGCATACTCCTCGAGCGGGATCTGGGCCCCCACGGGCGACACGGTGATCAGGAGGGCGAGGGCCACTGCTGCACGAGAGACGTTCACGGGGGCCTGCGCTGTTGAGGGGACTCGAGGACGATCCGCGCGCCGGCGGTGGGGGCACCCGCCGACCTTGCCGACTCGGGAAGAGTAGGGGTCGCGGGCCACGGGGCAAAGTGTACGGAGCGAGCACCCCGAATCGATCCGGTGGAGGCGCTCCGGGCGGAATGAAGGGCCGGGGCTGGCTCTCGGGATCTCCTTTTGGGTATGCTGGGGAGCATCCGACCCCACGGAGCCTGCCGTGTCCTCGACGCTCGACACTCTCCTGATCGCCCTCGCGGCGCTGTTCCTCGTCGGCCTTCTGGCGGCCGCGTGGACGTCGGCGCGGGAACGGGAGCCGCGGGCGGCCGCCATCCTGGGTGGGGCGGCCCTCCTCGTGTCCACACCCTTCGTGCTGGTGGGGCTGTCGGACTTCGAGGGTCGCGCGACGTTGGCCACCGGGCTCCTGGGGCTCACAGGTGCGGCGGCTCTGGCGGTGCTCGTGCCCGGAGGCCGACCTTTGCCCGACCCGGACGATACGCCCCGCTCACGCATCGACGAGCGGGACATCATGTTCTCCCGGATGCTTCTCCAGCCCGGCGCGGAGCGGTTTCGCGCGTACTACGCGGCGCACCCGGACGAGAAGGCGCTGGACGACGTGTGGCGCGCCAACCCGGGGCTCCTCCGGCCGGGCTCGTCGGCCTACCATCCGGTGGCCTTCCGTGCGGCGGACGCCAGCTTCGCCACCATTGAGCGCCTGCGTCCCTTCGTCGGCGGGGAGCCGGCCGCCGAACGGGTGGAGCTGGACCCGGACCGGGCGACGTCGTTCCTGAAGCAGTGGGCGCGGAAGCTGGGCGCCGTGTCGGTGGGGGTGACCCGTCTGGAGGCCTATCACCTCTATACCCACGTGGGGCGGGGGCCGGACTTCGGAAGGCCGGTGACCCTGGACCACGACTTTGCCCTGGCTCTCACCGTGGAGATGGACAAGGGCGTGCTCGACCACGCTCCCCTGGCACCGACGGTGATGGAGTCGTCGCAGCAGTACGTGGCCTCGGGAGTGATCGCGGTCCAGCTCGCGGAGCTCATCCGGCGGCTGGGCTATCCCGCCCGGGCCCACATCGATGGTAACTACCGGGTGGTGTGCCCCCTGGTGGCCAGGGACGCCGGCCTCGGCGAGATCGGTCGCATGGGGCTGCTTTTGACACCGCGGCTCGGGCCCAGGGTGCGCATCGCCGTGGTGACCACCGATCTGCCCCTCGTCCCCGACCCGCGGCGGCCGGATCCCACGGTGATCGACTTCTGCGACCGGTGTCGGAAGTGTGCCGAAGCCTGTCCCGGCGACGCCATACCGTTTGGGACCCGGCGCGACGTGGACGGCGTTCGGCGATGGCAGATCGACTCGGAGGCGTGCTTCACCTTGTGGACCAGCGTGGGCACGGACTGCGCCCGGTGCATGGCCGTCTGTCCCTACTCCCACCCCGCCAACTGGATGCACGATCTGGTGCGGTGGGGCGTGCGCCGCTCGGGACGCTTCCGCCGGGTGGCGGTGCGCGCCGACGATTGGCTCTACGGTCGCCGGCCGCCGCCTCGCCCCACGCCGGAATGGATGAACGCCGTCGGATCTGAGGTGGCGTCCGGGGAGCAGGCGTCGTGAAGGCGACCATCGGACGCCGACGGCGGAGCTGGCGGGCGGTGATCACCTCGGTGCTCGTCCTTCTCCCGGGTTCTGGTTTCGGGTGCGTCAGCGAGCCTCGGCGCGACCTGGACGACCTGGTGGTGCGTGACAGCCTGTACTTCGCCCCCGAAGCCCAGGAGCCCTTCACCGGTGAGGTCGTCCGACACGTCCGGGACGAGCCGGACAAAGTCCAGCTGAGGGGGCAGCTACGGGACGGGACCTGGAACGGGGAGCTGGTCGTCTACCACTCCAACGGGCGGATCCGCTATCAAGGGTGGTTGGCGGACGGGGCGCCGTGCGGTGCCTGGACGGAGAACCACGATCCCGACCCTCCGGAAGACATCCTCACCGAGCTGAAGCAGGAGATCGAGGCCATCGGCCTCTACCCGCCGTGCCCGGACGGATCCTGAGCCCTGCAACGCTCCTTCTTCCCGGCTCGTCCAACGGAATGTCCGTGCTTCGTTTCCGCGGAGGCATTCCATGACGCGCCAGCGGTGCTCGTTTGTGCTCCTCGTATCGTTCTTCGCCGCCTGTGGAGGCGCCAACGAGTCGGGCTCCAGCGGGGGCCTGGAGGTCGTGCGCGAGTACGTCGGCGACACCCTGGTGGTGAGAACGGTCACGGGCAGCGCGTGGGGAGGGAACGCCCGTCTGGTCCCGGAGGTCTCCATCGGAGAGTTGGAGGGAGACCTCGAATACCTGTTCGGAAACATCCGTTCCCTCGCGGTCGCCTCCGATGGAACCATCTACGTGGTGGACGCCCAGGTTCCCGAATTGCGTGCGTTCAGCGCAGAAGGGGTCTTCCAGGCCATCCTGGGGCGACCAGGTGAGGGTCCCGGCGAGATCAAGCAGCCCGACGGAGGCCTGGCGGTCCTGTCCGACGGACGGGTGCTGGTGCGCGATCCGGGAAATGCGCGGATCCAGGTGTACGGCCCCGACGGCACGTCCCTGGACACCTGGCCCATCCGGGGTGGCTTCAACTCCTCGAGTCCCTTCTTCCAGACGGATGCCGACGCGGTCCACACACTCATCCTCCTCGATCCCGGGGCGGACGTCCTGGACTGGAAGATGGGCTTGGTTCGCATCGGGCCCGACGGCACTCCGGGAGACACCCTGGTCCCGCCCGATGTGGGCTACGAGGCTCCGAGGCTCGAGGCCAGGCACGAGGAGGGCGACGACCGCTCCGTGTCCGTCAACACCGTGCCCTTCTCCGCCGGGGAGGACTGGGCGATCCACCCCGCGGGGTACTTCGTGCACGGTCTGTCCACCGAATACCGCATCGACCTCCTCAAGCCCACGGGCCCCGTGCGCATCGAGCGCGACTATGAGCCGGTACCCGTCACGCGCGGCGAGAAGAGCGAGGAGGAGGCGCGGACGACGCACAACATGCGGTTCACCGAGCCCGGTTGGAGGTGGAACGGGCCGCCCATCCCTGACGTGAAGCCACCCTTCCGCGACATCTTCGTGGGTCGGGACGGGCGGATCTGGGTCCAGGTCCACCAGGCTGCGGTGGAGGTGGAGGACCCGGACTACGATCCGACGGACCCCGACTCCGTGGAGGACCGCTGGCGGGAGCCGGTGGCGTTCGACGTGTTCCGGGAGGACGGGACGTACGAGGGCCGGGTGACGACCGATCTGGGGTTCGGCCTGTACCCGACACCCGTCTTCGGCGAAACCCACGTGTGGGCCACGACCACCGACGACTTGGGGGTCCAGCGTGTGGTCCGCTTCAGGATCGAGGTGGACTCTGTGGAGAGCGCAAGCTAGGGGCGCGCCGGCCTCCCACCCCTCCGCCGAATTGCGTATCCTTAGCTGCTTGGAGCTTCCCTGCCCACGTCGTCCCTCCCTCGGACCCCGGTCCGAGAACGCGAGGCTCTTCGCGTCGGGGTCGGAGTGTCCCTGCTGCCCGTCCGGCGTGCTCGATGCGCGGTGCAGCATACCAGTTCTTCCACGGGAGGCGCGAGGATGCGCGAAGCGGTAGAGCGACTGTGGCCGGAGATCGATTGGATCCAGGATCCGGAGCTGCGCGAGCAGGTGACGCAGACATGGATCCAGGCGCTCGAGAAGAGCCCCTTGGATCCCGACGACCTGCTGGAGATCCCGTTCACTCTGCTGGTGCCGGACTGTCCGACCTCCTTCATGGCCCACAAGCGGTGCGTGGTCCACATCGCTCGCCCGGCCGCCCTGGCCATGCAGGAGTTCCTGGGCGACGCCCTGACCATCGACCTCGACACCGTCATCGCCGGGGCCATCCTGGCGGACGTGGGCAAGCTGCTCGAGTACGAGAAGGTGGACGGTGAAGTCCGGCAGAGCGACCGGGGCCGGAGCCTCCGACACCCGTTCACCGGAGTGGCGCTGGCCCTGTCGTGCGGCGTGCCAGACGAGGTGTGCCACATCATCGCGGCCCACGCCGCCGAGGGTGATCTCGTGAAGCGCACGACGGAGGCGTTCATCGTGCACCATGCCGACTTCATGAGCTTCCTGCCGTACAAGAACCTGTCACGCTGACGTTCCCGGCCCGGCGCGGGCCGGAGCACGTTCCGAGCAAAGGAAAGAGAGAGAGGATGTCGGATACCATCACCGCGACAATGGCCCGGTGGGCCGAAGGTCTCACGTACGACCAGATCGGGGAGAACGCCGTCCACGAGGCGCGCCGCTACCTGCTGGATTCCCTGGGATGCGCCTTCGGGGGGTACCGCCAGGAGGACGCCCTCATCGCCCTGGAAGTCCTGGACGAGACCGCTGGCCCCGGACCCGCGACCATCCTGGGAAGCGGCAAGAAGACCGACGTCGTGTCCGCGTCCCTGGCCAACGCGCTCATGGTGCGCGTGATGGACTACAACGACATCTACTGGCAGCAGGATCCCTCCCATCCCTCCGACATCATTCCGGCGGCGCTGGCGTGCGGCGAGCGGGCCGGTGGTACGGGGGAAGATCTGGTGGTGGGGATCGTCCTGGGGCACGAGTTCGAGATGCGGCTGTGTGAAGCGGCCTTCCCCGGGATCCGGGAGCGTGGCTGGCACCATGCCACCCTCACCGCGTTCGTGTCGCCCATCGTGGCGGGGCGCATGCTGGGGCTCGGCTGGGAGGAGATCCAGCACGCCATCGGGATCTCGGCGTCCAGACACGCCACGCTCGGGGCGGTGACCGCGGGCAAGCTCACCATGATGAAGAACACCGTGGACCCCATGGCCACGCAGAGCGGTGTGCTGGCCGCGCTCCTGGCGGAGAGAGGGTACACGGGGCCCGAGCACGTGATCGACGGCAAGGAGGGGCTGGCGGCGTGCTTCGGCCCCGAGTGGAAGCTCGATGTCCTGGTGGACGGCCTGGGAGATTCGTGGCGCATCGAGCGGTGTGGCATGAAGGCGTTCCCCACCGAAGCCCTGACGCACGCGCCCATCTCGGCGGTCCTCGACATCGTCACAGAGCACGATCTCGCCCCGGAACGGGTCCAGAAGGTTCTCATCCGGTCCCTGGCCCGGGCGGCGGACATCCTGGCCGACCCCACGAAGTACGACCCTCGCACCAAGGAGACCGCGGACCACAGCCTGCCCTATGTCATCGCGGCCGCTGTGGCGGAGCGACAGGTGACGCCGGCACAGTTCGAGCCGGACAAGATCATGGACCCCTTGATCCGGGCCCAGCTCGACAAGGTGGAGGTGGTGGCGGATCCGGAGATCGAGGCCGTCTTCCCGGAGCTCCAACGGGTGGCGGTCACGGTGACCACCACGGATGGTCAGGAGCTCCACAAGCAGCTCGACTACCCGAAAGGCGATCCCCGGAACCCCCTCAGCGACGCCGAGGTGGAGGAGAAATTCGACGCCCTGGCCGCGCCGGTGCTGTCCGCGGACGCGAGGGCGAGGCTGAAGGACGCGGTGTGGAACCTGGAGAAGCAACCGTCCATCACGTCGCTGATGGACCTCTGCATCGCCGATCTGTGACGCGCGGCACCATGGGCCAGACCGCCGTCGAGAAGATCGCCCAGGCCCACCTGGTGGAGGGGCCCGGGCGCCCCCTCCGGGCCGGAGACGTGGTCTCGCTGCGGCCCCGGCACGTCATGACGCACGACAACACGGCCGCGGTGATGAAGAAGTTCGCGGCAATCGGGGCCGCGTCTGTCCGCGACCGGGCCCAACCGGTCTTCGTGCTGGATCACGATGTCCAGAACACGTCGGACGCCAACCTCCGGAAGTACCGGGACATCGAGGGCTTCGCGTTGGACCAGGGGGTGGACTTCTACCCGGCCGGCACCGGGATCGGCCACCAGATCATGGTGGCCCACGGGTACGTCGTGCCCGGGTCCCTGGTGGTGGCGTCGGACTCCCACTCCAACATGTACGGCGCCCTCGGGGCGCTGGGCACCCCGGTGGTGCGCACCGACGCAGCCGCCATCTGGGCCACGGGGGAGTTCTGGTGGCAGATTCCCCGCACGGTCCGGGTGACCCTGACCGGCGCGCTGGGTCCTGGTGTGACGGGGAAGGACGTCATCATCACCCTCTGTGGCCTCTACAACCAGGGCGAGGTTCTCAACGCGGCGGTGGAATTCGCCGGAGAGGGTGTGGACAGCCTGAGCATGGACGCGCGCCTGGCCATCGCGAACATGACCACCGAATGGGGAGCCCTGGTGGGGTGGTTCCCGGTGGATCAGGTCACGCTGGCGTACCTCCGGGAGCGCAACGAGGTGCTGGCTGTCCGGGGAGCCGCCCGGTACGGAGAGGACGACCTCGCGGCCTGGGCCACCAACCCCCCGACCCCCGACGGTGACGCGGTCTACGCTGGCGAGATCCTCCTGGACCTGGGCGACGTCACACCCCACGTGTCCGGTCCCGATACCGTGCAGACGATGCACTCGGTGGCCGAGCTCGAGGCGCAGGACATCGCGATCCAGAAGGCCTACATCGTCTCGTGCGTGAACAGCCGGCTGGAGGACCTGGAGGCCGCCGCCGACGTGGTGAGGGGCAGGAAGGTAGCCGACGGCGTGGAGCTCTATGTGGGCGCGGCCAGCCGGGAGATCCAGGAGGCGGCCGAGGCGTCGGGGGCCTGGGCGGCGCTTCTCGAGGCCGGCGCCCAGCCCCTGCCTGCGGCGTGCGGGCCGTGCATCGGCCTGGGTACCGGGCTTCTGGAGCCCGGCGAGGTGGGCATCTCCGCGACGAACCGGAACTTCAAGGGCCGCATGGGCTCACGGGACGCGAGGGCCTACCTGGCCAGCCCGGAAGTGGTGGCGGCCTCGGCCCTGGCGGGCAGGATCACCGGCCCCCGACCGACCGAAGCGCGCGTCCCGGAGCGCCGGTACGAGGAGCCGTCGTTTGGCGCGTCCGCCGCCGAGACGGTGGAGATCCGGAAGGGCTTTCCAGCCACGGTCCGGGGCCGGATGGTGCTCGTCACCCAGGACAACCTCAACACCGACGGGATCTACGGGAAGGACTACACCTACCGCGAAGGGATGTCCCGGGAGGAGATGGCCCGCGTCGTCATGGAAAACTACGACCCGGGATTCGCCGGCCGTGCCCAGGCCGGGGACATCCTGGTGGGCGGGAACAACTTCGGCACGGGATCCAGCCGCGAGCAGGCGGCCACGGCGCTCCAGGCGAAGGGGATCCGCATGGTGATCGCCGCGACGTTCTCTCAGACCTATCTGCGCAACGCCTACAACAACGGCTTCATCTGCATCGAGTGTCCGGGGCTGGTCTCCTGGACCAGGGAGCGATGCGCGGAGGAGATCGGGGCGGGGGCCTTCACGGTGATCCCGGGCGACGACCTGGAGGTCGACTTCACCGGCAGCGCGGCCACGTACGCCGGCAGGTCGTTCTCCTTCCCGCCGCTGGGATCGGTACCCCAATCCCTCGTCATCGCAGGGGGAATCGAGAACCTGGTCCGAGGACGACTGGGCGGGGCGGGCGATGACCCGCCGACACGCAACCCACAGAGAAAGGCCTGACCAGATGCGCTACACGGTCGTGACCATGCCGGGCGACGGAATCGGCAAGATGGTCCTGCCCGAGTCCGTCCGCGTCCTCGAGGCGGTGGGCTTCGACGCCGAGTACGTCCATGCGGACATTGGGTGGGATTTCTGGATCCACGAGGGCAACCCCCTGCCGGACCGCACCGTCGAGCTGCTTCGCCGGCACAAGCTGGGACTGTTCGGCGCCATCACGTCGAAGCCCAAGGCCGAGGCTGCCGCCGAGCTGTCCCCGGACCTCCAGGGGCAGGGACTGGTCTACTTCAGTCCCATCGTGAGCATGCGTCAGCTCTTCAACCTCGACGTCTGCCTGCGGCCGTGCCGTTCCTTCAAGGGCAATCCCCTCAATTTCGTCCGCCAGACGTCGGACGGCGGGGTCGAGGAGCCCATGGTGGACGCGGTGATCTTCCGGCAGGGCACGGAGGGGCTCTACGCGGGCATCGAATGGACGGACCCACCCGAGGATGTGCGCACCGCTCTGGCCACGCACCCCAAGTGGAAGAAGTTCGCCGACGTTCCTGGCCCGGATCTCGCGCTTTCGCTGCGGGTGTTCACTCGTGATGCGTGTCGACGTATCGTGACGGCGGCGTTCGCCTACGCCGAGAAGCACGGCTACGAGAGCGTGACGATCTGCGAGAAGCCCAACGTGCTCCGGGAGACGTCGGGCATGATGGAGGAGGTGGCGCGCGAGGTTCAGACGGGGTACCCCGACATCTGGATCCGGTCCACCAACATCGATGCCCAGATGATGTGGTTGACCAAGAACCCCGAGGACTACGGCCCCCTCGTCGCGGGCAACCTCTTCGGCGACATCATCTCCGACGCCTTCGCGGGCCTGGTGGGTGGACTGGGCTTCGCGTGCTCCGGCAATATCGGCGACGAGGTCGCGGTCTTCGAGCCCACGCACGGCTCCGCGCCCAAGTACGAGGCGATCGATCCGCCCATCGTGAACCCCATCGCCATGATCCTGAGCGCGGCGATGCTGCTCGATCACGTCGGTGAGCTGGAGATGGCGCAGCGGGTGCGTGACGCGGTGGCGGCGGTGGTGGAAGAGGGCGAGGTGCGGACCTACGACATGCTCCGCATCCCCGGAGGACCCGACGTGGTGTCCCGGGGAGCCGCCACCACCGGCAGGGTGACCGACGCCATCATCGAGAAGCTCGGCTGAGGGGAGAAGCAGCATGGCTGGCACCCGGAAGGAGGGGGACGTGACGGGGACGGCGGGCCCCGCGGGGGACGACGTCCGCTCGGATCTGAACGTGTCGGTGGAGCTTGCCTCCTCCGGCGGGATCCAGGTCGAGCTCACGTCCAAGGTGGAAGCCCTGTACGGAGACTCGATCCGCCAGGGTGCGAGTGAGGTGCTGCGAGCCCTCGGGGTGGAGCACGCCCGGGTGGCCGTGGACGACAAGGGTGCCCTCCCCTTCGTGGTGGCCGCCCGGGTGGAGGCGGCGGCCCGGCGGGCCGGCGTGCAGGGCGCCGCACCCCCGCCCCGTTCCGCGCCGCTGGGGAATCCGTCACCACGGGATCGGCTGCGCCGCTCCCGGCTGTACCTCCCGGGGAGCCAGCCCAAGCTCTTCATCAACGCGGGGCTCCACCGGCCCGACGCAGTGATCCTGGACCTGGAGGACTCCGTCCACCCCGACGAGAAGGACACTGCTCGCCTCCTGGTGCGGAATGCCCTGGCCACCATCGACTTCCGGGGCGCGGAGCGGATGGTGCGCATCAACCAGCTTCCCCTCGGCCTCGCGGATCTGGACGAGGTCGCCCCTCAGCAGCCGGACCTGATCTTGATCCCGAAGGTCGAGCGTCCGGAGCAGGTGGAAGAGGTGCACGGCCACCTCGCCACCGTCCGCTCCGAGAGCGATGGGGACCGGCCGGTCTGGCTCATGCCCATCATCGAGTCCGCCCTGGGCGTGGAGAACGCCTTCGCCATCGCGTCGGCGGCCGACACCGTGGTGGCCCTCACCATCGGCCTCGAGGACTACACGGCGGACCTCGGCGTGCCCCGCTCGGCCGCGGGAACCGAGTCGGCATACGCCCGCGCCCGCCTGGTGAACGCCGCCCACGCCGCCGGGGTGCAAGCCATCGACTCCGTGTTCTCCGACGTGGCGGACATGGACGGCCTCCTCGCCTGGGCCCGGGCGTCCAGGGCGCTGGGCTTCGAGGGGATGGGGTGCATCCATCCCCGGCAGATCCAGCCCATCCACATGGGCTTCTCGCCCACGCCCGAGGAGCTGGAGAAGGCGCTGAGGATCGTGGCGGCCTACGAGGAAGCGCAGTCCAGGGGGCTGGGGGTGGTGAGCCTGGGAACGAAGATGATCGACCCGCCGGTCGTGCTCCGCGCCCGACGCGTCGTAGACCAGGCGAAGGCTGCAGGCCTGGTGGCCGGCGAGAAGGGAGGTGACCGATGAGCGGCTCGGGAGAGCTGGTCGTGAACGCCCTGGGACGGCGGGTGCCCACCGTGGTGAACGACGCCGAGCAGGTGCCCTTCCAGGGAGTGGGAAAGCACCACCCCGAGGGACGCAAGCACGCGCCGCCCGTCCGGTCGAGCCAGAACTACCCCCCCAGCGGGGACAAGCGCGTCGCGGACCTGAAGACGGCTCTCGAGGAGTGCGGGCTCGCGGACGGCATGGTCATCTCCACCCATCATCACCTTCGCAACGGCGACCAGGTCGCCCTGGCGACGCTGACGGCGGCCGCCGGGCTGGGCGCGAAGGACCTCATGTGGTTTCCCAGCGCGTCCTTTCCCTGCCACGAGCCCGTCATCGACTTCATGGAGCGGGGAGTCGTCCACCACATCGAAGGGAGCATGAACGGGCCCCTGGGCCGTTATTGCTCCGAGGGGAAGATGCGCGGCATGGGGGTCCTCCGGTCGCACGGAGGCCGCTGGCAGGCCGTGCAGGACGGCGAGGTGAAGATCGACATCGCCGTCATCGCGGCACCCACCGCCGACGCCTTCGGAAACGCCGACGGATCCCACGGACCCTCGGCGTGCGGCTCCCTGGGATTCGCCCTGGCCGACTCGATCTACGCCGACCGGGTCATCGTCGTCACGGACCACCTGGTGGACTTCCCGTGCATCCCGTGGCAGATCCAGGGCAACAACGTCGACTACGTGGTGGAGGTGGATTCCATCGGAGATCCGGCGCAGATCGTCTCGGGAACCACCCAGGTCACGCGCAGCCCGGACCGGCAGCTCATCGCGGAGTACGTGGCCCGGTTCATCCGGGACTCGGGCATCATGCGAGACGGATTCTCCTTCCAGGCGGGAGCCGGAGGCATCGCCCTCGCCTTCATCGGCTACCTGCGGGAGATGATGAGGGAGGCCGGGGTGAAGGCCCGCTTCGTCCGGGGCGGCTCCACGGAGCACCTGGTTTCCCTGCTCCAGGAGGGGCTCACCGACTACATCCTCGACGGGCAGACCTTCGACCTGGCGGGCGTGGCGTCCATCGGCGAGGACCCCCGCCACGTGGCCACCAGCCCGTTCACCTCGTACAACCACCACGGCAAGGGCAACTTCGCCACCATGGTGGACGCCGTGGTCCTGGGCGCCACCGAAGTGGACGTGGATTTCAACGCGAACGTGAACACCCACTCCGACGGCGTGCTGCTGCACGGGATCGGCGGATGGCAGAACTGCCTGTTCTCCCCGTGCTCCATCCTTGCGGTGCCCGCGTTCCGGGACCGTATTCCGGTCATCGTGGACGAGGTGGCCACCGTCACAGGCCCAGGGGAGCTGGTGGACGTGGTGGTCACCGAGCGGGGTATCGCCATCAATCCCCGCCGCCACGATCTGCTGGACGCGGTGGGAGGATCGGACCTTCCCATCCGACCCCTGGCGGAGATCAAGGAGGAGGTGGAGGCCATCGTGGGCGGACCGCCCCGGAAGCCCCGGCTCACCGACCGCCCGGTGGCCGTGATCAAGTGGGTGGACGGCACCGTGCTGGACACGGTGTGGCAGGTGCAGGGATAGGCGACCCTCACCGCCGGCCCACGATTCCTGGCCCGCATCCTGCGTAACAGCCGTCCATGCAGGGGTCCGCGGGGGGCCTCTCAGGGATCGAAAGCCGCAGGGGAGATCACCGTGAGAAGGAAGAATAACGCTGTCCGACGTGCCATTCCGTTGCTGGTGCTTCTCGCAGGCACGGCGTGCGACGACGCCAACGTCATCGGACCCGAGAACCAGCTCG
>JARRLD010000005.1:0-31573 GCA_037387345.1 Gemmatimonadota bacterium | reverse complement strand
AGATTTTCACGTCCTCGGCCAGGAATTCCTCTGCCATGGCCACGAACGGGGCCGACCCCAGATAGACGGGCGTTCTCTGGTGCAGCTCGGCGGGCCGGACGTCCAGGAGGCTCCCGGTGCCGTGGCTGGAGCCCCCTCCCGCCTGCTCCACGATCATGGCCATGGGGGCGGCCTCGTAGAGGAGCCTGAGCTTTCCGGCGGGCTGGACCCGGTCCGCGGGATACATGAAGAGCCCTCCACGCAGGAGGGTGCGGTGGACGTCGGCGACGAAGGAGCCGATGTACCGGGAGCCGAACCGCGCCTCCTTCTTCATGTGGCTCACCAGACGCTGCTGGCCGGGGTACCAGCGGTCGAAGTAGGCCTCGTTGACCGAGTAGGTCTTCGACGGTGGATCCGGGATCTTCATGTCGGGGTGGCTGAGGAGGAACTCGCCGATGCTGGGATCGAGGGTGAAGCCGTGGACCCCCGCGCCCGTGGTGTAGACGAGCATGGTCGACGAGCCGTACAGCACGTAGCCGGCGGCAAGCTGGCGAGAGCCCGGCTGGAGGCAGTCTTCCAGGGTGCCCCGCTCCCCGTCGCTGATCTTGCGGTGGACCGAGAAGATCGTCCCGATGGAGACGTTCACGTCGATGTTGGAGGACCCGTCCAGGGGATCGTACAGCACCACGTAGTCCCCGGTGGGGAAGTCCTCGGGGATCTCCATGGGGTCCTCGACCTCCTCGGAGGCCAGCACGGCGATGTGCCCGGTGTGGTCCAGGGCCCGATACAGGACGTCGTTGGCGAACCAGTCCAGCTTCTGGACCTGCTCCCCGTGGACGTTTTCGTCTCCGGTCTTCCCGAGGATGTCCACCAGACCGGCCTTGTTCACCTCCCGGGAGATGATCTTGGCCGCGACGGCGATGTCGTGGAGGATGTTGGTGAAGGCTCCGGTGGCTTCCGGGTGCCTGCGCTCCTGTCCCACAAGGAAGCGGGAGATGGTGACGACGCTGGTGTCTGGCATGGTCTGCTGGGCTCGTGGGGCGTCAGGCGAACGACGTTAGGCCGGGTGGGCGGAGGAATCAACGCCCGAAGGGGCGCTCAGGCGTCACGGTGAAGCTCCCGTCCGCGCGAGCCCGCACGCGCAGCGTTCCCTCCCGGTCCGTCCGCCGCACCTCGATCCCCGCCCGGCGGAGCCTGGCCAGCACTTCGGGGTCCGGGTGTCCGTACCGGTTGCCACGCCCGACGGACACCAGGGCCACATGCGGGTCCGCACGTGCCAGGAGCAGCGAGTCGGTGGAGGTGGCGCTCCCGTGGTGCGCCACCTTGAGCACCTCGATCTCCCCGTGGAGCTGGCGGGATATCCTTCGCTCGACGGCGACGGGAGCGTCCCCGGTGAGGAGCGCATCGAAGGCTCCATACTGCAGCCAGATCACCACGGACGCGTCGTTCGCCTCCATCTCCACCGCCCCGGCGTCCGCCTCGTTCGGCGAGCCGACGGCCGGATGGAGGACCTGGAAGATCACGCCGTCCATCTCCCACGTCTGCCCGGGCAGGGCCCTCCGCCAGGGAACGCGCCTCTCCACTGCCGTCTCCAGCACCTGCACGTAGCTCTCCTTGCCGGCCGGGAGCGAGGGGTCCATGACCCATCCCACGTCGAACGCGGTCAGCACGGCCTTCGCGCCGCCGATGTGGTCCAGGTCCGGATGGGTGAGGACGAGCATCTCGATCCGGTCCACCCCTCGTCGGCGGAGCGCTCGAACCACCGGGTTGCCTGCACCCTCGTAGCGGCCCGGAGGCCCGGCGTCCACCAGCATCCAGCGCCCCCGGGGGGTGCGTATGGCCAGCGCGTCGCCCTGCCCCACATCCAGGGCCGCGATCTCCAGCACCCCGCGTGCCTGAAACGAGACCAGGACGGGCCAGGCGACCACGGCGCCAATCGCCCACGCCAGAGCGACGCACCGCCGAACCTTCCTCCGGACGCCGGGACGCCACGCCGCCCTGGCGCCCAGGAGGCCGGCCACACCCGTCACCGCCACCCAGCTCCGGGGGATCCACACGCTGGCCCAATCGAGGCGGGCCACGTGGGTCGTGCCCAGCTCCAGAGCGCGGAGCAGCAGATCAACGCCCCCGGCGAGGAACGATCCGGCCGTCGGGTGGACGAAGTCTGCGGCCAGGGACGCCAGGGCACCCGGCAGCGCCAGGGCCACCAGGGGCGCAGCCGCCACCGTCACGGGAAGCCCCACCAGCGACACCCGCTCGAAGTGCCATGCCACCACGGGCAGGGTCCCCGCCGTCGCGGCGATGCCCGCGGCCAGGGCGCCTGTGAGCCCCGGTCCCAGCCGGCGCAGGGGTGAGATCTTCAGACGCTGCCGAAGGCTCCAGGACCAGGCCACCAGCCCGGCCGCTCCCGCGAAGGAGAGCTGGAAGCCGGGCCCGCGGAGCCGGTCGGGACCCAGCACCGTGAGGATCAGCAGGGCGCTGCCCAGGGCGCCCCACCGCGCCGGCGGTCGTCCGCGGGCCCGGGAGAGGGCCACGGCCAGGAGGATCAGGGCCGCGCGGAACGCGGCGTCGGGAAATCCCAGGAGCGCCACGTAGGCCCAGGTCCCCACCGAGGCCGCCACCTGCGCCCCTCGTCGGCTCAGCGGACCCCGACGGAGCAGCATGAGCAGGACGGCGGCCACCACCCCGACATGGAATCCCGAGATCGCCAGCAGATGGGCGATCCCCACCCGGACGAACGCCTCGCGAAGATCCGGGTCCAGCCCCTCCTTGCGCGCGAGGGTGAGGGCGGCCACGAGGGGTGCCCGGGCTCCGTAGAGCCGCTCCAGACGCTCCACGAGACCTCCCCTCCACCGCACGAGGAGCCATCGGAGCGTCTTGCCGCCCAGGTCGTCTCCGGGCCGGATCTCCGTGGCCAGGACGAGCCCGCCCCCCCGGGACCCGTCCCGCCACCGCCCCCGGACCGATACGGGCCGGCCGGCCGCCACGGTGTCGCGGGTGACGACGTACACAGTGCGCCCCGGGCACGGCGGGTCCGTCACAGACAACGGCGCGCCCCTGCCCGAAGTGGGCGCCAGAAAGCGCCCGGACACCACGACCGCGGTCCCGTGTCCCGCGAGTCGCTCACACGGCCCTCCAGGGGTGGACACGGCGGCGCGGGTCAGGCCCACGGCGAACGCCACCCCGAGCACGCCCCACACGGAGGCGGGACGGGTCCATACGTGGATGAGCGCCGCGAGGCCGGCGAAGATCACGAGCGCCGGCGGTAGCGCGCCCCCGGCGAAGAGGGCGGTGGCGGCGCCCGCGGCCACGGCCATGGCCAGGAGCGCCACCGGGGGGAAGGCCCCCATCAGGGGATGGCGGTCCTCCCCCGAGGATCAGCGGTCAGGTCGACTCATCCTCCCCTTGAAAGAGATCCTGCTGACTCAGGTCCACGAACCGGCTCTGCTCTTCCAGACCCTCCTCCATGAGGCGGGCGCGGAGGATCCTGCGCACCTTGAGGTCCGAGTGGATCGAGGCACCCAGCATGATGACCATGCCCACCATGAGGGCCCCGAACGCCACCACCGTGAGAGGCACGCCGTAGAAGGTGGCGAAGCCCAACGAGAGCACGAGGACGACCACTACGCCGATCACACCCGGAAGGCGGATCACCCGAAGCCCGCCATGGCCTGCTCGAGGGCCGCGGTGCCCACGAACGTGGCCCCGGTGGTCCGGTCCAGGCGGACGTCGGCGTAGGAGCCGACGAGCTCGTCCCCGCCCGGGAACGCCACGGCCTTGTTGCGACGTGTCCGCCCGAGGACGTGGCCGGGGCTGCGGGCGCCCTTCTCCACCAGCACCTCCGCCGTCCTGCCCACCTCTGCTGCGTTGATCTCTGCCTGAATTCCCCGGCTCACCTCGATGAGTGTTTCCAGGCGGGCCTGCGCCTCCTCGTCGGGGATGAAGTCCTCCTGGGGCAATCGCGTCGCAGGAGTCCCCTCCCGGGGCGAGTACCGGTAGGTGAAGGCGTCATCGAAGCGGACCTCTCTCATCACGTCGAGGGTGGCCTGGAACTCGTCTTCGGTCTCTCCGGGGAACGCGACGATGACATCGGTGGACAGGGCCACGTCGGCCACGGCGGACCGCACCAGCTCCACCTTCTGCAGGAAGCTCTCCACGGTGTAGCGTCGCAGCATGCGCTTCAGCGTCCGATCCGAGCCCGACTGCAGGGGAAGGTGAAGCATCTCGCAGACGGCAGGCTCCGAGGCCATCACCTCGACGAGCTCCGCCGTGACGTCGTTGGGATGGGGAGACGTGAACCAGACCCGCTGGATACCGTCGACCCGGGCCACGGCCCGGAGCAGGCGGGGGAAGCTCCAGTCCTCCCACGCATACGAGTTTACGGTCTGTCCCAGCAGGGTGACGTCGCTCACGCCCCCGTCCGCCAGCCCCCGGACCTCGGTGAGCACCTCCTTGGCGGACCGGTTCTTCTCAGGACCCCGGACATAGGGCACGATGCAGAACGTGCATCGGTGGTCGCAGCCCCGCTGGATGGGAATCCACGCCGACGGACCCGAGGCCCGTCGCTGTTCGAGTCCCTGGTAGTTCTCCCCGAGATTGAGGTCGAGCACGGCCAGCTGACGTGAAGAGCCCGGGGCCTCCCTCCCGGTCGCCGTCGCGAGGCCCGTGAGGCGCTCCAGCGCGTCGGGAAGGCCGCGGTAGCCGTCCGGGCCCATGACCAGATCCACGTGGCCCGCCTTGCCGAGGAGGTCCTCGCCCATCCGCTGGGCCATACATCCGGTCACGCCGATCACCAGGTCCGGACGATCCCTCTTGAGGCCTCCGAGCTGCGCCACGCGCCCGAGGACCCGCCGCTCTGCGTGCTCCCGGATGGCGCAGGTGTTCACCAGCACCACGTCGGCCTGTTCCGGACGGGGGACGATCTCGTATCCGCGAGCCTCGAGGATCCCCTCCATCAGCTCCCCGTCGGACAGGTTCATCTGGCAGCCGTATGTCTCCACGTACGCACGGCGGGCCGATCGTCGCTTGCTCATGGGCTCCATACAGGGGTCACGTCGCGGGCAACGCAATATACAGATGCTCGCCGTCGCCCCGTAGCGTGCCCGCGACGAAGCCTGGGCGATCCGCGTCCAGCCCTCCGTGCACCTGCACCCGGAGGTAGTCCCCCGTGAGGGCCGTGCTCCCGTCCCCTTCCAGGACGGCCCGAGCCGGGGCGCCGACCCGCGACGCCCGGTACGCCGTCCCCTTCTTCTGAGCAAGCTCCCGCAGCTCCCGGCTCCGCTCCCCGGCCACCCTCTGGGGGACGGGACGCGGCAGCTCTGCCGCAGCGGTATCCCGGCGAGGTGAGAAGGGAAACACGTGCAGGTACGTGAAGGGTAGCTCCTCGACCAGGGCCACCGTACGCTCGTGGTCCTCCGGCGTTTCGCCGGGGAATCCCGTGATGACATCGGCGCCGAGCCCCAGAGCGCCCATGCGGTCGACGATCTGCCAGGCCCGCGTCCGGTACTGCTCGCGCGTATGCCACCGACGCATCCGCCTCAGCACCGGGTCCGCGCCACTCTGGAGCGGCATGTGGAGGTGGGGCGCCAGCCAACCTCCCGACGTCTCCAGCAGGCGGACGAGCTCGTCGTCCACTTCGGTGGCCTCCACGCTGCCCACGCGGAACCGGACCCCGGGAATCTCGTCGAGGAGTAACGCCACGAGGCGCGACAGGGTCCACGGCTCCTCCAGGTCGCGCCCGTAATGTCCGATGTGGATCCCGGTGATGACCAGCTCCGGATGCCTGAGGGCCAGGACCCGGGCCTCGGCCACCACCTCGGCCGGCCTTCGGGAGCGGGAGGCTCCCCGGGCCAGCCGAGTGGCGCAGAAGGAGCACTTCCGGTCGCAGCCGTCCTGCACCTTCAGCCATCCTCGGGCCGCGCCCGCCCTGTGCCGGAGAAGCTCGCCCCCCACCGGTTCCGTGTCGATCCGGTCCAGCGGCGCACGCAGCTCCAGGGGCACGGGACCCGAGGCCTGCAGCGCCTGGGCCACCGCGACGGGATCATGTCCCTCGACGACGCCCGACACCTCGCCCATGGCCCGGTATTCGGGAGCCCGCAAGGCCGCCGAGCAGCCGGCCACCACCACGCTGGCCGTCGGATTCTCACGAACGATTCTCCGCACGAAGCGGCGGGCCTCGGCGTCGGCCTGGTTCGTGACCGTGCAGGTGTTCACGACGCACATGTGGGCCTCGCCCCAGGAGGCCACCGCGGTGGCGCCCCGGGCTTCGACCTCCTGGCGCATCCGCTCGGTGTCGTACTGGTTTGCCTTGCAGCCGAACGTGTGGAAGTACACCCGCACCGGTCGAACGTCAGATTCCGGCGAGACGCAGCGTGAGCGAGGCCCGCCAGAAGTCCTCGGCGATGGCACCGTCCTCGCGACGCCCCCGTTCCACCGCCAGATCCACCGCGGCACGGACCAGCTGCCCCACCTGGTCGAGAACCAGCCCCATCCCTCCGGTCCACGACGTCTCGCTCGGCGTTGCGTCGGACAGCGTGAAGGGTAGGTCCCGACGGCTGTAGCCGAAACGCAGCGGCGCGCTCCGGCCCAGGAAGGTCGCCCGGGTGAGCTCCACGCCCGCGCCCAGGGTGTACGTGCTGCCCTGGGACCTGCCCTGCGCCAGGTCGTCGTCCACGCCTGACCAGTCGGCCCGGGTGAGTCCGGCCGCGAGGGAGAGGCCCGGTGCCAGCACCGCCGAGGCTCCCAGGCGAAGCTCCAGGGGAAGATCCCAGGTCCGATCTGCACCCTGGGTGTCCTCGGACGCGGTGGCCTCGAGGCCGCCCGACCAGGTCAGGCTTCCCCCCACCTCCGCGATCCCGGCGACGGAGAGGCCGGCGCCGGCCGTAACCGTCGCGCCCGAGTAGCTCCATCGCCCCCCGTCCTGGAAGGACTCGAAGCTCGCGAACGCGATGGTGTCGTTGACCGAGCGGACCAGCCGCCGGTTCGACGTGCCGGTGTACCGCCCCACCGAGATCCCGACCCGCGCATTCTCTCCCAGGACTCGGGCAAAGCCCAGGCGTACGGTGGACACCCCGCCCTCGGACGTGAAGTCATCCGTGGCCGGCGCTTCCTGATCGAGGAACTGGAGCGTCACCGCCCGCTGGGCGTGGAAGCGCTGGTCCAGGACGCTCTCGAAGATCAGGGTGACCATGCCCAGGTTCCATGCCGGATACGCGATCCCCAGAGTGGGGAATCGGGTGCCGCGGAACGTGCCCGACTCACCCGTGTCGGACCGTCCGAAGTCCACCCACATGGGCTGGGCGGTCATGACCACGGAGGGCAGGCCGAACAGGGCCGCGGCGGCCGGGTCGGTCCCGAGGATGGCTGGGCCCCGAAGTCCCAGGGCCACGCCCCCCAACGCCCGGGCCCTGGCATCTCCCGGACCGACCGGGAACCCCAGACCGGCGCCGTTCATCATCGACTGGCCCGACACGCCGACGGGGTGCGCCAGGGCCAGGAGCGCGAGGGTCAGGAGGGACCGCTTCATGGGAGCTCCACGGAAGGGCCGGCGGTGAGGATGAGCTTGAGCACCGGCCCTTGCGGAGAACCGGGCCCGAAGAACGAAGCGTACGAGATGGAGAGGGGCTCGAACGCCGACAGAAGCACCAATGTCGTGGACGGAAGTTGGGCATCCGGATCATCCGACACCAGCGCTCGAACGTAGTTGGTGATGGGGATCTCGATGGCGGCGCCCTCGAGATCGCCAAACACCCCCGGTCCGACGCGTCGACCCGCAAGACCTACCAGGGAGGGGCCCAGGGGAGCTTTGGGAAGGGCGGACCGAAGGAGGACGGGGCGCACGTCGAGAGAGATTGAGTCGGAGGGCTGGAAGGCCGGGTCGACCCGTCGGCCCCGGAGCAGGAGCGCAGCGTAGTTGATGCGGTCGGGCGTCAGGCTCAGGGGACACCCGGCCACGTCACAGAGGGCGGCCGGACCGCTGAGCGTGGCGGGCATATCGATGTCCAGAACCGTCCTCCACGCCGGTACTCCCCCGATTCGAATCCCTTCCGGCGGCGGGGGGGACGGGGCGTACACGAACGTGAGATCCGTGCGAGCCGCCGTGAGCACGACCACGGTATCCGGATTCACCGAGGGCTGCATGTCGAGGCGGAGCACCACCTGGTTCATCTTGAGGCGGACCCCCGGGGTCATCGCGTCGAGCCGCGCGCCCCGGTCCGTCTGGGTCGTGTCCCCCCAGAAGGCCAACTGGGCGGAATCCAACTCGAACACCACCGTGTCCCCCGCCGCGGGATCCCAGACCGTGGTCGTCACCGGTACGACCGGCCCGCCACCCGCTTCCACCCAGGCCACCTGACCGTTCACGGTATCTACCGCCTGGGTCCAGTTGGCCGTGCGGGCGTGCCAGGGTTGGTCCAGCGCACCCAGCGCGAGGGTGACCGGCCCGTCGTTGGTGGAGGCCAGGGTGTCGAGCTGCGCCACCAGCCGACCCGACAGGAGGGTCAGCATGGAGTCCACCACCGTCGTGTTCGTCGTGTCGGGCACGCTCACGCTCCCCGGAAAGCGCCCGAATCGCACGAGGACGCGGGCATCGAGGGATCCGCCGAAGTCTTCCGCGAGGACCCCCGTGCCCAGCTCCTGGGCGGTGCCATAGCCGCCGAACACCTCGAGGTTCGACGCGAACGCCCCCCAATCCAGGCGGACCTCCAGGGTCACTGGTTCCCCGGGAAGGAGGGCATCGTCCACCGACGTGGGCGTGATCTCGCTGCAGGCCACGTTTCCCAGAGCCACGCAGGCCAGGAGCGAAGCCAATCTCTTCCGCATCACGTATTTCACCGAATCCTCAGCGTCCTCGTTCACGCCCTCAGCCCGATCGTGCGTTCGGCGTCGACCGAAAGGCCAGGAACGGCGCCGGCAACAGCCGACGCAGGGACCACTCCTCCCGGCGCCCTCCCGCCTCCGACACCACGACCATATCCATGCCGAACTCGGCCAACACCTGCCGGCAGGCACCACACGGAGCCACCGGCTCGTCTCCTTCCGACACGATGGCCACGGCCTCGACCGTGGTCGCTCCACCGGCCACCGCGGCCGCCACCGCGGCCCGCTCCGCACACAGCGTCAGACCCAACGAAGCGCTTTCCAGGTTGCATCCCACGTACATCGCGCCGTCCTCAGCCTGCACCGCCGCGCCCACGCGGAAGCCCGAATAGGGAGCGTACGCACGGTCGAGCACCCTCCGGGCCCCGTCGACGAGCGCATCACGATCCAAGGTCATGGTCCATCCAGATTCGCGGTATGCGGGAGGTGAACCCGATGAGAATCTCGTAGCTGATGGTCCCGACGCCCTCGGCCACCTCCTCCACCGTGATGCGCCCGTCCCCGTCCGCTCCGAGGAACGTCACCACGTCGCCGGGCTCCACGGAAGCGACGTCGGAGATGTCTACCACCGTGACGTCCATGGAGATCCGTCCAATGATGGGCACGCGACGGCCGCGCACCAGCGCCGAGCCCCGATTCCCCAGGGCCCGCGGCAGCCCGTCCCCATATCCGATGGCCACGCTGGCCCAGCGCTCGTCCTTCTCCGCACGGTACGTGGCACCGTATCCCACCGTCGTTCCGACCGGGGCGCGGCGCACGTGGACCACGCGGGCGCGGACGGAAGCCACGGGCTCCGGCTCGGGCAGGTCCCGTCCGGCCCGGCCCCCATAGAGGAAGATCCCCGGGCGTACGGCATCCGCCGCGTATTCCGGGCATCGCAGGGCGCCGGCACTGTTCAGCGCGTGTACCAGGGCTCCCGCGGGTGGCCGGGCGGCGGCCAGGGCCTCCTGGAATCGCTCCCATTGGAGCGCGACCGTGTCCACGCCCTCGTCGGCCGAATGCAGATGCGTGAAGCAGCCTGCCCAACGGATCCCCTTCTCGTGGGCCCGACGGGCCCGGGGAGCCCACTCGGCCACCGCCCGCCAGTCGAAGCCGGCGCGCCCCATTCCCGTGTCGACCTCGAGGTGGAAGGACGCCTCTCCGGAGCTCCGTTCCGCGGCCTCCTCCAGGAGGGCCAGCGACGGCAGGCTCGAGACGGACAGGATCAGGCCCGACGCCACACCAGCCTCCACCGAGGCGGGGGGCGTGGGGCTGGAGACGAGAATGGGTCTGTCCACGCCCGTAGCTCGCAGCGCCACGCCTTCCTCCACCGTGGCCACCCCGAACCCCCAGGGATCGCTGCGCTCGAGGACCTCGACGGCACGCTCCACGCCGAGGCCATAGGCGTCGGCTTTGACCATGGGAACGATCCGCACGCCGGGCCCCACGGATGCGCGGATCCGGGCCAGGTTCGCCGCGAGGGCATCGGCCCGGATCTCCATCCAGGCCCGGGTGTTCCGGTCCGTTGACATGAGCCTTGAAAGATGCGAAGAAGAGGCGCCGGAGCAACCCGGCCACGATCCCCTGGACTCCACTCCTCGCCGCCCGGGAGAGTGCCACATGAGCGAGCCACCGCGCCCCACGGACCCCCCCGAGCCCAGGTTCGACGGGCCCGGCGAGATGGATCGCGCGCTGGCCCTGGTCCGCTTCCTCCGCGCCCACTGCCCCTGGGACCGGGCGCAGACACCCGAGACGCTCATTCCCCACCTGCTCGAGGAGACCCACGAGGTGGTGGACGCCATCCGCGAGGGATCGGACCGCGACCTGGCCGGCGAGCTCGGTGACCTGCTGTTGAACCTGGCCTTCCAGGTCGTTCTCGCAGAAGAGGAGGGCGCGTTCGGTGCCCGGGACGTCTACGCCCGGCTGGAGGAGAAGATGGTGAGGCGTCACCCCCACCTCTTCGGGCAAGGCGAACGCCAGGAATGGGAGGTCCTCAAAGCCGCGGAGCGAGGGGAGGACGAGGGCGTCCTCCACGGGCTGGCTCGGGGCCTGGATCCCCTGACCCGGGCCCACCGCATGCAGGAGCGGGTGGCCGGCGTGGGATTCGATTGGGAGGACCATCGGGGAGCCTGGGACAAGGTGGCCGAGGAGCTCGAGGAGGTGCGGATCGCCCTGGAGGAGCAGGACGAGGCGGCGGTGGAGGAGGAGCTCGGTGACCTGCTCTTCGCCGTGGTCAACCTGACCCGGCTGGCGGGGAAGCATCCGACCACGGCGCTCGATCGGGCGAACCGCAAGTTCCACCTCCGGTTCGAGGCGTTGGAGGCGCTCGCGCGACGACGCGGGATCCGCATGGACGAAGCGGGGTTGGATGCGCTGGACGCCCTCTGGGACGAGCTCAAGTCCACGGGGCCCATCGAACCGGACGGACCGCTCGAAGATCAGTAGCCGGCGCCTTTGTCCACGAGATTCAGGAGCGGCTCGTGGGCGAAATACCGCTCCAGGTTGTCGACGATGAGCCGCGCCTCCCGTGCCCAGAAACCGCCGGTGACGGCCGACACATGGGGAGTCAGGAGCACATTGGGCAGCGACCACAGGGCGTGGTCCTCGGGTAACGGCTCGTGGGCGAACACGTCCAGGCCGGCTCCTCGAATCCTGCCCTCCGAGAGGGCTTCCACCAGGGCGCTCTCGTGGATGATCTTGCCCCGTCCCACGTTGATCAGGAGCGCGTCGTCCTTCATGAGACCCAGGGCCCGGTCATCGATGAGGCCTCTCGTCTTCGCCGTCTCGGGGGCGCACACCACCACGACGTCGCTTTCCCGCAGCACGGCATCCAGCGCCGAGGGCCCGTGGAGAAGCTCGATGCGGGACCCCAGAGCGCCCCCGCCCGCCACCGGCTCCAGGTTGGCTTCTCCCGCCCGGGGCGGCCGGTGCTTTGCGGCGATGACGCGAGCCCCCAGGCTGGCCACCCGCCTGGCCACCTCCCGGCCGACCCCACCGAACCCCACCAGACCCACGGTGGCGTCGGACAGCTCGCCCACCGGCGAGTCGGCCTGGTAGAAAGGCTCCTGTCGCCACCGGCCCTGCCGCTGACCCGCCAGGGCGAGGTCCAGGCCACGCCCGAAGTACAGGATCATCCCCAGAACCGTCTCGGCCATGGGCGGTGCGTGCACACCCGCCGAGTTGGTGAAGAGCACGGAGCTGGCCACCATGGCCGCCGTGAGGGAGCTTCCCACTCCGGCGGCTCCGGAGTGAACCCACCGGAGAACGGGGGCCGCCTCGAGCAGGGACTCGGCGATGCCGTAGCCGAGGTAGACCTCCGCCTCGGTCACGGCTTCGAGGACGTCGGCGCTCACCCGGGCCGCGCCGTCGCCCGACCCATCCGTCTCCGTGGCCAGCACCTCCAGCTGCCAACCCGATGGCAGGGCGTCCCGGATCCGCTCGGACACCCACTCGGGCATCGCCCACACCGGACGCCGGTCGTTCATGTCCAGGACGACGCGCGGCACGAAGAGGGCTCCTACGGAAAAAGGCGATTCATGAGGCGCGGGAAGGGAATGAACTCCCGGATATGGTGCCGTCCGGTGATCCACGCCACCGTGCGCTCGATTCCCAGCCCGAAGCCCGAATGCGGAAAGGTGCCGTACCGCCGGAGATCGAGATACCAGGAATAGGCCTCCTCCGGGAGGTCCTCCTCCCGGATACGCTGGCGGAGCCGCTCCAGGTCGTCCTCCCGTTGGCTGCCACCGATGATCTCGCCGTAGCCCTCGGGGGCCAGGAGGTCGTCGCAGAGCACGGTGCGGGGGTCCTCCGGGTTCTCCTTCATGTAGAAGGCCTTGGCCTGCTTCGGGTAGTTGTACACGAAGACCGGGAGCTCGTACCCCTCGGTGAGCATGGTCTCATCCGAGGCGCCCAGGTCCTGACCCCATTCGATGGCGCTTCCCTTCGCCTGGAGGCGTTCCACCGCCTCCCCGTAGCTGAGACGAGGGAAAGGCGGCTTCACGCGCTCGAGCGCGGACGTGTCCCGCTCGAGGACCTCCAGCTCCACCGAGCACCGCTCCAGGGCCCGCTCCACCAGGTAGGTGATGTAGTCCTCCTGCAGCCGCATGTTGTCCTCGGAGTCGGCGAACGCCACCTCGGGCTCCACCATCCAGAACTCGGTGAGATGTCGACGTGTCTTGGACTTTTCGGCGCGGAACGTGGGACCGAAGCAGTAGACCCTCTGGAAGGCCGGGCATGCCGCCTCGGCGTATAGCTGACCGGTCTGCGCCAGGAACGCCCGCTCTCCGAAATAGTCCGTCTCGAAGAGGGTGCCGGCATGCTCGCCGATGGAGCCGGTGAGGATGGGGGTATCGATGCGGACGAAGCCCCGATCGTAGTAGAAGTCGTGGGTGGCCTGCTCGATCTCCGCCCTGACCCTGAGTCCCGCCCGTTGCTGCGAGGAACGCAGCCAGAGGTGGCGGTGGTCCAGAAGGACGTCCACCCCGTGTTCCTTCGGCTGGAGGGGGTACTCCTCCGCCAGGGAGATCACCCTCATGTCCGTGACCCCCAGCTCGTACCCGCCGGGCGCCCGATCGTCGGCCCGGACCTCTCCGGTGACCGCCACCGTGCTCTCCTGGGTGAGCGTGCCGTGCGCCGTCCACGTGTCCTCGGGGAGCGACTTCTGGAGAAAGACGCACTGCACGATGCCGGTGCCGTCCCGTACGACGGCGAAGGCCACTTTCCCGTGTCCCCGCGTGGTCTCCACCCAGCCGCGGACGGTGACAATCTCCCCGGAATGCCGGTCGAGGCGCCGGACGTCGACGGTGGTCGGTTCGCTCATGGTGGGCTCGTGAGGATCGGAGGATCGGCTCGGCACAGGCGGCCAAGCCAAGGTAGATCCGGCGGGGGAACAGAGGAAGGCGGGCGCGCCGGCCACGCCTCTACCCCACCCCGTACATCTCGAGCCGGTTGCGGTAGCGATGGTCGAGGTGCTGTCGGACCACCTGGTGCTCCGGTGCCGAAAGGTCCGGATCATCGGCCACCAGCGCCCGGGCCAGATCCCGCGCCCGCAACAGGAGGGCCTCGTCCGTCAGGAGGTCCGCGAACCGGAGCACGGGGTCCCGACCGTGCTGCTGGGCCCCGAAGAGATCCCCCTGCCCGCGGATCTCCAGATCGGCCCGGGCCACGGCGAAGCCGTCGTGCGTATCCCGGAAGACCCGGAGGCGCTCCAGCGCCCCTTCGCCCGGCTCGGCCACCAGGATGCAGTGGCTCTCGGACGCTCCTCGGCCGACGCGCCCCCTCAGCTGGTGAAGCTGGGAAAGACCGAAGCGCTCCGCGTGCTCCACGATCATCACCGACGCGTTGGGCACGTCGATCCCCACCTCGATGACCGTGGTGGCGACGAGGAGCTCCAGGTCGCCGGCGAGGAATCCGCGCATCACGCGATCCTTCTCGTCCGAGGGGAGCTGCCCATGGATGAGGCCGACGCGCCGCTCGGGGAAGACCTCCGTACGGAGGCGCTCGTACTCCTCGGTCGCCGCCCGCAGATCGAGCTTTTCTGATTCCGCCACCAGCGGATACACCACGTACGCCTGACGCCCGGCATCCAGCTCTCGGGCCAGGAATGCGTACACCGCGTCGCGCTGGTCGGGCATCCGAAGGACCGTCCGTACCGGGGTCCTGCCAGGCGGGAGCTCATCGAGAAGGCTCAGGTCCAGGTGACCGTAGAGGGCCATGGCCATGGAGCGGGGGATCGGCGTGGCGGACATGATGAGGACGTCGGGATTGTGCTCCTCCCGCTCGGCCAGCGCCATCCGCTGGCGCACGCCGAAGCGGTGCTGCTCGTCCACGACCACGAGTCCCAGGTCGTCGAACGCGACGGCATCCTGGATGAGGGCGTGGGTGCCCACCACCAGACGCTCGGAGCCGTCCGCCAGGCCTTCGAGGACCCGCCGACGCTCGGAAGCCCCCAGCTGGCCGGTAAGCAGCGCCACGCCCATCCCCAGCGGCTTCAGCAGATCGCTCAGAGTCCGGGCGTGCTGTTCGGCCAGGAGCTCCGTGGGGGCCATGAGGGCCGCTTGATGTCCACCCTCGACCGAGAGGACCATGGCGAAGAGGGCCACCACCGTCTTGCCCGACCCCACGTCCCCCTGGACCAGTCGGTTCATCCGGCGGGGAGAGGTCATGTCTGCGGCGATCTCCCGAAGCACCCGAGCCTGGGCGTCGGTCAGGCGAAAGGGCAGCGCGTCGTGGAGGGGTCGGATATGGCGGTTCGTGCGACGGTGCGGGATGCCCGGGACCGCCTGGGCTCCGCGGTGGCGCGCCTGGGCCTGGACCAGCTGGAGGAAGAAGAGCTCGTCGAACGCCAGCCGGCGACGCCCCCGCGCCGGATCGGCCAGCGTCTCAGGCCGGTGGAGGCACCGCAGCGCTTCGGCCAGGGACGGCAGCCTCTCCCGCTCTCGCTCCTCCGGCGACCAGTACTCGTCCTCGTCGGCCCAGGACAGGAGCACGTCCAGGTTCCGGTCGAAGACCCGGCGAAGGACCCACTGCGGGACGTCCTCCGAGGCGGGATAGGTGACGAAGATGGTGCCGGTGCGCTCCGCCTCTGCCCCGGCCCGGGCGAGGAGCGTGTGCTCCCTGGGCTGAAGCTGACGTCCGTGGAAGAAGCGTACCGGTCCCGTCGCCAGGAGCACGTCACCCTCGCGGATCTTCCGGTCGAGCCAGCCCTGCCCCGGCCACGCCACGGTGATCATCCCGGAATCGTCCTCGAGGACCGCCTGGAAGATCCGGAGTCGCTTGCGGGTGGGGATGATCCCCTTGCTCCTCACCCGGCCCACCACGGTGGCGTCCATGCCCACCTCGAGGCGTCCGATGGGATGGACGGTGGATGCGTCGTCGTACCGGCGGGGCACGTGGTACAGGAGGTCTCGCGCTGTGGTGATCCCCAGACCCACCAGGGCGTCGGCCCGCTTCGGCCCGACACCCTTCAGGAACTGGACGGGGCGATCGAGGTTCGAGTACGACACGTCACTATCCCGGGAACACCCCGTCGAGGAACGCCTCGGAATCGAAGGTCTCCAGGTCCGCCAGGTCCTCGCCCACGCCGACCAGCTTCACGGGCACGCCCCGCTCCTCCTGGAGCGACACCACGATACCACCCCGGGCGCTGGAGTCCATCTTCGCCAGGAGGATGCCGGAGACGTCCACCACCTTCTGGAATGCCTCCAGCTGGTTGGCGGCGTTCTGCCCCACCGTGGCGTCCAGGACCAGGAGGGTCTCGTGGGGAGCGCCCTCCAGCCGGCGCCGCACCACCCGATCGATCTGCTTCAGCTCCTCCATGAGACCGCGATTCGTGTGCAGTCGACCAGCCGTATCGATGAGGAGCACCTCGGTGCCCCGGGCCTCGGCGGCCTCGATGGCGTCGAAGGCCACCGCCGCGGGGTCGCCGCCCTGCTGACCACGGATGAAGTGGGCTCCGACCCGCTCCGCCCAGAGCTCGAGCTGCTGGACGGCTCCGGCCCGGAAGGTATCCGCCGCGGCCACCATCACGCTGCGACCCTCCCGGCGGAGAAGGTGGGCGAGCTTCGCCACGGACGTCGTCTTGCCCACGCCGTTCACCCCCACCATCAGGTACACGGTGGGCGGCGTCTCGGCAGCCTGGAGCTCGTCCTCCTCGGTCTGCGCCAGGATGTCGCGGATCTCCGAGCGGAGCGCCTCACGGAGCCCGTCCGCTCCCCTCACCTTCCCCCGGCGGGCAGCGTCCTCCACCCTGCCGACCAGCCGCAGCGTGGCCGGCACGCCGAAGTCTGCGGCCAGGAGGCGCTCTTCCAGCGTCTCCAGGGAATCGTGGTCCATCCCCCCGGCCAGAACGCGGACGTCGGTGAGGGCCAGGTCGACGACCCTCCGCCACACGCCCTTCTTCCGCTCGGGTTTCTTCTTGAAGAGACGGGCCATGCCTCGCTACCGGATCAACGAAGGCCGGCCCGGCGCCGGCCGATCCATTCCGCACACAGGAGCACCAGCGCCAGAAGATACGGCCAGGAGGCGGTCCGCAGGGGCCGCCCCGACTCCGGGCCGGGCTGGTCACCCCGTTCCCCGGACGAGCTCGACCCATCCAACCGGACCGGCGCGACGGCCATCTCCTCGGTTCGGGCCTCCACGTCGAAGCGGCCCTCCACCTCGGCATCGGTCCGCGCACCGAACCGATACCCGTAGCGTCCCGGAGGGAGCGCCCCGCTGGCAACCCCGGTTCCCGCGGGCAACGTCTCGGTGGACACCACCTCGCCGTCGGAGGTGATCTCCAGCCCCACCGAGTCCCCCGCCTGCCCGGGAACCCGCCACGTCACCGTCTCGTCCCGTCCGAACACCCACGCTTCCGGACGTGGTCGGGATGCCGCGATCCCGTCGCTGGCCAGAAGCCATCCCGCCACCCCGGACCACAACCTCCGGTAGGCCGTCAGGCCGGGTCCTCCTCGGGCCGCCCAACGCCAGTAGCCCGAGGCCAGAGCCACCGCCCTCCGGCGTCCCTGCGAGACCGTCAGCACCAGGCCCGGCACACCGGGGCCGGTTCCGCCGAGCTGCAGGTGGAGGGGGACCAGGCCGGCTTCCCCCTCGGTCGGAGGCAGGGCGCCGGTAAGAGGCGGAAGGCCCTGAACGGGAAGCCCCGCCAGATCCGCGGCCAGAGGTGAAGCCGGAACTGACGGCGAGGCATACCACTCGCCTGGCCGGGGCGGTCCGGTGCGCACGCCGGAGACGGCGCTTCCCGCCGCATCCAGGGGCCAGGCCAGGAGCCGTGCGCTCGTGCGCGCCAGGGAACGCGCCCACGGATCGGCGTCGCGCTCGAGCCCGTGGATCACCACGAGCGCGGCGTCGGATACCGCCCTCGATATTCGTGCGGAGTCCACCGGGCCGGATCGGTCCACGGCTCGTCCCATGACGGCGAAGCGGTTGGGTCCCACCCGCAGGTACCCCACCCCGGGAAGCCCGGTGACGTCAGCCAGGACGGTGAGCAGCGCCCTGGGCTCCCAGTCCGGACGAAAGGTCACGAGCACAAGACCGCCCTCGTCGTGGCCCGCGGTCATGTAGTCCACGGCCTCGTCATCCGACGGCAGGTCGTCCCCTCCGCCGACGGCTGCCGCGGTATACCGGAGGCGCCCCGTGCCACGGGCCGGCGGCAGCTCCACCGTGGCCGAGCTGCGCAGCCCCGGCGAGGGCATCGCGAACGTCCGGGCCAGGACGAGCCGCTCCTCCTCCCTGAACTCCACCGTGACCGAATCACCCATCCCTTCGCCGAACAGCTCGAGCCGGGCCCCGACGGGGGCATCGGTCAGCCGCTGGTCGTCCACCACGAATCGCCCCAGGCCTACATTGCGCACGGGGGGAGCGACGTTCTCGAAGCGGATCGAGCCGGAGGCGTCGGCGATGACCGACCGGGCGGCGACCGGATCCTCGAAGCGGAGGTCCGAGAGGACGACCACCTCCGTCGCACCGGCTTCCATCGCCCGGGCCAGGGCAGGCGTCACCTCCGAGCCCACCGCCTCCGGGACCCCCGAGGGCACGCTGTCCAGAATGCCCCGGCCGAAGGGAACGACGCTCCAGCCGTCGTCCTGAAGCCGACCGGCCCGAGCCCTTGCGCTGTCCCAGGGTGCTGCGTCGGCCGCCGACATGCTGAGGGATGCGTCGAGGAGCACCCATCGCTCACCGCCGGAGGAGGGCGTTCCCCAGGGCAGCCCGATGTCGAAGACCAGGGCGAGCAGGAGGAGGAGCGTCGAGGCCCGTAGCGTGGCCAGCCCGCCCCGCCCGCGAACCGGGAGCTCGACCCGGGCGTAGACCCAGACGGCGTAACCGGAGAGGATGCCGGCGAGCAGCAGGAAGAGGAGGAGTCGGATCACCCTCCGGTGTCGTCAGCCCCCGCCTCCGGGGCGGTGGCGTCGTCTTCGGCGGTCCGCACCGGACCGGCTCTCGGAACGAGGCCGAGAAGGGCGACCCGGGTGGTCATCTCCCCTCGCCAGCGGACCATGTCGTCCTCCGGCACGGGATCTCCCACCGGCAGGTCTACGGCCAGAGGATCCACCTGGCGGCCACTCCGCAGCATCTCGTAGTGGAGGTGCGGGCCCGTGGCCAGCCCCGTCATGCCCACGTAACCGACGATGTCACTCTGGTGCACCCGGGTGCCCGCCGTCACGCCCCTGCGGAAGCTCTGCAGATGGCCGTAGCGGGTGACGAAGCCGTTGGGATGTCGGATCTCCACGGTATTGCCCAGCTGTCCCTTTGGCCCCCGATGGATCACGACGCCGTCCGACGTGGCCATGACCGGCGTTCCCGCGTCGGCCGCGTAGTCGATGCCCCGGTGCGCCCGCCAACGCTGGAGGATGGGATGGAACCGGCCGGTGGTGAATCGGGACGAGATGCGCCGGTACTGGAGCGGCTTCAACAGGAACGCCCTGCGCACCGATTTCCCATCCAGATCGAAGTAGGACCCCTGGCCGTCTCCGTTGGGGTCGAACCAGATGGCGTGATAGGCTGCGCCGGCGTTGTTGTACACGGCCGCGAGGAGACGACCGGAGCGCATGGAGCCGTCCGGCCGGACCTCCCGCTCGAAGGCAAGGCGGTAGGTGTCTCCGACCCGGATCTGCCGGGACCAGTCCATCTGCCACTGAAATACCCGGTCGAGGTGGTCGATGACGGCCGCACGGTCGCCCCGGGGCATGTCCGCCAGACGCTCGTTCCCCATGACCGAGTTCCAGAGGGCCGTCTCCACCTCGCCGGAGGCGAACAGGGTGTCGACGTAGACGGGAGTCTCCACCGTCGAGGATCGCCAGCCGGACCCGCTCCGATTGATGCGTACCGTCTCGTCGGAGCTCATGACGATGTCGACACCCCGCAGCACCCGGCCCTCGGGAAGGAAACGCAGCGTGATCTCGGTGCCGGCCCGCATCCGTCTGGGGTTGGCCTGCTCACGGAACGCGAGGAGCAGCGCGTACTGCTCCTCGGAGCCGACCAGGCCGTCGAGCACCTCCCCGAACGTCTGATTCTGCTGAAGCTCGAAGACGTGAATCTCCTCGGCCGGCTTCGCGTACAGCTCGGGCAACGGACCGACATCCGGTGCCGGCGAGGTACACGCGCCGAGGGCCAGGGCCGCGGCGAGGGTCCCACGGCCGAGCTGTCCAAGGTCGAATACGTGCATCACATCCACGATGCCTCCCGGATACCCACCGACCGCCCGGCGGGGGAGGGAGGTCCCACCGAGCGGCCCGTCACCGGATGGCTTCAGTCCATCTGGCGCCGAATGAACGTCGGTATGTCGAGCTCCGTGATCTGCTCCCGTGTCACGGTACGCTCGGGGAAGCGGCTCAGAGGAAGGGCCGGCTCGGCCCGACCGCCTGCGACCGCCACCTGCTTTTCCCGCTCGTCCGGCATCGACCTCGGCGGAGGCTCAGCCTTACGCCTTGCCTGCGGCCGAGGCGTCCGAAAGTCCGGCCGGATCACCCCTTCGTCCTCCTCGGTCGAATCGAACCCCGTGGCAATGACGGTCACCCGGATCTTGCCCTCGAGCTCACGATCGTGGACGGCACCGAAGATGATCTCGGCTTCCTCTCCCGCTTCCTGCTGGATAATCGAAGAAATCTGCGTGACCTCGTCAATGGCGAGGTCCAGACCTCCGGTGATGTTGATGAGCACGCCCTTGGCGCCCGTGATGGAGACATCGTCCAGCAGGGGCGATGATATCGCTTCCTGGGCGGCCTCCTGCGCGCGGTTGTCCCCCTCTCCGAAACCGGTGCCCATGAGCGCCGGTCCACGGCAGGCCATGATGGTCCGGACATCGGCGAAGTCCACGTTCACCTCCCCGGTCACGCGGATCAGGTCGCTGATGCCCTGCGTGGCGTGCAGCAGGACCTCGTCGGCCTTCTTCAGGGCCTCCCGGAACGAGGTGCCCTTGGGCACCACCGAGAGCAGCCGGTCGTTGGGCACCACGATCATCGTGTCGACGCCGCGGCGGAGCTCGGCCAGGCCGAGGTTGGCCTGCCGCTCACGCTTCCTGCCCTCGAAGGAGAACGGGCGGGTCACGACGCCGATGACCAGCGCGCCCATGTCGCGGGCGATCTGCGCCACCATCGGCGCAGCTCCTGTGCCGGTCCCGCCCCCCATCCCGGCGGTCACGAAGACCAGGTCGGCACCGTCGAGGGTGCGACGGACCTCCTCTTCGCTCTCGGCCAGCGCCTGCCGTCCGATCTCGGGGCGCGCCCCGGCGCCCAGGCCGCGCGTGAGCTTCTTGCCAATCTGCAGCTTCACCTGGGCGTCGGACCTCTTGAGGGCCTGGGCGTCCGTGTTCATGGAGATGAACTCCACGCCTCCCAGCTCCTCGTTGATCATGCGGTTGACCGCATTGCCGCCCGCCCCGCCCACGCCCACGACCTTCATCCGGGCGCTCTGGATCGGGGTTTCCTCAAACTCGAAGATCATCATCTCGCGTATTCCCTCCTGATTAATGATGGACCCGCCAGCGTGGTGTGGCCAGCCATTTAGAAGAACTCCTTGAGCCAGGTACCGAGCTTCGTGATCACTCCGGACGTGAGAGTCGACGCGCCTTCCCCCGTCTCGAGAAACCGATCGGCACCCCAGAGGGCGAGGCCCGTGGCGACCGAGAACTTCGGCCGCGCCACCGACTCCGCGAGGCCGCCGAGCCCCTCCCGGGGCACTCCGTAGCGAACGGGCGCGGCAAAGATCTGCTGGCCGAGCTCGACGACGCCCGGCAGCGCCGCCGTCCCCCCGGTGATGACGATGCCGGCGGCCAGGTGCTCGAGCAGCCCCTGTTCCTGAAGCTCCCGCTGCACGAGCCCCAGCATCTCGTCCATGCGCTGCTCCACGATGTGGGAGATGAGCTCCCGGGCCACCGCACGCCTCTGGTTCGGAGAGGGTCCCGGCAGCTCCACCGTCTCCCGGGGATCCACGAGCTGGGCGAACGCCGTGGCGTGACGCTCCTTGGCGCGCTGGGCCTCGGCGTAGGGAACGGACAGGCCGCGCACCAGATCCGCCGTCAGGGTCATGCCCCCAAAAGGAAGCACGACCACGTGCCGGATCTTGCCCTCGTAGTAGGCGGCGATATCGGTGGTGGAGGCGCCGATCTCCACCATGCACACGCCAACCTCCTTCTCGTCCTCCGTGAGCACCGCCCGGGCGCCAGCCAGCGGCTGAAGGACCAGCTCCTGCACGCGGTAGCCCGCACGGTTCACCACCTTGCGGATGTTGGCGGCGGCGGTGACGGCGGTGGTGACCAGGAACACCTCCGACTCCAGCCGAACGCCCGCCATTCCCAGGGGGTCCTTGATGCCCTCCTGGTTGTCCACCCGGTATTCCTGGGGGATGGCGTGCAGCATCTCCCGATCGGGCGGCAGCGCTACCGCGCGAGCGACGATGTGCACCCGTTGCACGTCGTCGGCCGTCACTTCCTCGTCGGACACGGCGACCACACCCATGGAGGTGGAGGCCCGCACGTGGTCCCCCCCGATGCCCGCGTAGACCCGGTCCACCGAGGCGCCCGCCATGAGCTCCGCCTCCTTGATGGACGCACGGACGGATTCGGTCATCTCCTCGATGTTCGTGACGAGGTCGCCGCGAAGCCCTCCGGTCCGGGCCTGGCCCACTCCCAGGATGGTGAGACCGCGGCGTCGGGCCTCGGTTGTCACCTCCCCGATGACGGCACACGTCTTGGTGGTTCCGATGTCGAGACCGGCGATGAGGTTCGCGCGCATGGGCTCCCTACCGGCGTCGGGGGTTCAGGCGGACCACCACCTGGTCCACGAATCTCAAGTCGATGAGGCGAGGGGACGGGTCCGGCTCACGGGCAAGGACGTCCGCGAGCACGGCCAGGCCCTCCTGCAGGCGCCACGACGGCGTGGCCTGAGGCAGGAGGAACTCGACGGAGGGCTCACTCCACCGGACTCTCAGGGAGCTCGGGTCCATCCATCTCACTTCGGAGACCCGCTGCAAGAAGGCGGTGTCCGCCTCCATGATCCAGGCCACCTCTCCGGCCAGTAGCCGACCCCTCGCCCGCAGGAACCGGGCGTCCGGGACCGGCGTGCTCGTGCCGAGCACCGGGAGGTCGAGGGCGTGCTGCGAGGGATCCACCGGGAGGCGACGTCCATGGGCGTCCACGGCCTCCAGCGTCGGCGTCGGCGCCAGAGCGACCGGCCGGGTCTCCCGAACATCCACCACCAGCTTGCCGGGGATGCGCCGGTGGATCCTGACGGAATCCGCCAGCGGATGGACCTGGACCCGCTCTGCCCACTCCCCGGTGTCTCCCCACACCGTGGAGCCTTCTTCCAGGTCCAGGAGCTCCAGCACCGTGTTCGGGTCCAGGAGCGTGACGCCCACCACCTCGACGTGCCGGACGCGGAAGGTCTCCATGGCGGCGATGGCCCGGGAGACCCTGCCGCCGAGGGTCCATCCCACCGCCAACACCAGGGTCGCGAGCACGATCCGCATCTGGCTACGCATGGGTCTCGACCTCCAGGGCCTCGAGGACGACCGACCCCAGCCGCTCCACCGACCCCGCTCCGAGCGTCAGAAGCAGATCCCCCTCCTTGAGCTCCCGGGCCAGCGCCTCGGGCAGCCCGTCGAGATCTGCGTGATACCGCACATCGCGCCCTCCGCTTCGTCTCACCGCATCGGCAATCATCTCTCCGGTCACCCCGGGGATGGGCATCTCCCGTGCGGGGAAGACATCGGTCACGAACACCACGTCCGCGGATGCGAGCACCTCTCCAAAGCCGTCACGGAAGTCCCGGGTGCGGGAGTAGAGGTGGGGCTGGAACGCAGCCACCAGGCGCCTGCCCGGGAACGTCGCTCGGGCCGCCTCCAGGGTCGCCTTGATCTCCGTCGGGTGATGGGCGTAGTCATCCACCACCGTGACCCCCCGGGCTTCGCCCAGGAGCTCGAACCTCCGTCCCACACCCCGGAAGCCCCACAGTCCTCTGCGGATGTCGTCCCAATCCACCTCGAAGCTGCGGGCGGCAGCGGCGGCACCCAGCCCATTGAGAAGATTGTGGATTCCCCCCAGAGACAGAGCCAGCGGGCCCACGTCGACGCCATCCTCGTAGACACGACAGGAGGTCCCGTCGGGCCCGAGCTCGACGTCCACGGCGCGGAGTCGGCTGCCTGCCGAGAGCCCGTAGCTGTATCCGGCGGACCCGACGGAGGCCAGCAGCGCCGACGCGCCATAGTCGTCGGCGCACGCCGCGATCCGCCCTCCCTGTCGGACTCCCCGAAGGAACCGCTCGAATCCGACACGCACGCCGTCGAGGTCTCCATAGACATCGAGGTGGTCCGCCTCGACGTTGGTGACCACCGCCGTGTCGGGGAACAGGGTGTGGAAGGAGCGATCGTATTCGTCGGCCTCCACCACGTAGATCCCGTCCGAGCCGAAGCGCAGGTTGCCGTCCCAGGATCCCACGCGTCCTCCCACCAGGCCCGTTGGCTCGAGTCCGGCGGCGGCCAGGATCTCCGTGGCCATGGCCGTGGTCGTGGTCTTTCCGTGGGTGCCGGCCACGGCGAGGACACGCCCCTGGCTGATCCAGGCCCCCAGAGCCTGGGCACGCTTGAGGACGGGAACCCCGCTTTCGTGTGCCCGAAGGAGCTCGGGGTGGTCCACGGGGACGGCCGAGGTCACCACGACGGCTGCGGCCTCGTCCACGTGGGCCGGATCGTGGCCGAGTTGAATCCCGGCCCCCAGCTGCCGGAGCTCGCGGACCCGGACGGAGTCGCGGAGGTCGCACCCCGTGACCCGACCTCCGCTCCGCAGCACGAGCTCGGCCAACGCGCACATGCCGGCCCCTCCGATGCCGATGAAGTGCACGGGACCGGCCTGAGCCAGGCTCCGTAGATCCACGTTCACAGGAATCACGAGTCCCCCCCGGGGAGAAGGTCGGTGATGGCCGCGGCGATCTCCTCGGCTGCGTCGGGTCGCGCCCGGGTCCGGGCGGCAGCACCCATCCGAGCCCTGAGGTCCGGGTCTCCGAGGAGGCCCACGAGCCGCTGCCAGAGGTCCGCCCCCGTCAGCGTAGCTTCCGGGATCAGCACCGCGGCACCTGCTTCCTGCAGCGCCTGGGCGTTCCGGGCCTGGTGATTCGCTGCCGCGGTGGGCAGCGGAATCAGGACGGAGGGAAGGCCGTGGTTCAACAGCTCCGCCGTCGTCATCGCGCCGGCTCGGCTCACAGCCACGTCGGCCGCTGCCATGGCGGCGGGCATGTCCTGGGCATAGGGAATCGCATGCACCCATTCGGGATCGCCGAGCCTGTTCAGCTCCGTCACGACCCCCGGGTGGTTCGCCGGACCCGTGACCCACAGGAGATGGACCCCCTCCTCCGGCGCGAGGGCTCCCGACTCCACGCCGGCGACGACGTCCAGAACCGCCTGGTTCACGGCCACGGCCCCCTGGCTCCCCCCGGTGATCAGGATCACGGCTGCCTCCTCGGGAAACCCGAGAGCCCGACGGGCCACGGGGCGGGCCACTCCGGCGGTCGAGCGCACCGGATTGCCCGAGATCCGCACCCTGCTGCGGGCGGCCACAGGCAGGAGGGCAGCTGCCTCGGAGAAGGCCAGGTGCACCTGGGTGGCCCATCGGCTCAGGGTCCGGACCGTGATCCCGGGCACGGCATTCTGCTCCTGGACCACGAGCGGAATCCGCAACGCGCCGGCGGCGATCCCGGCAGGCCCGCCGGCATACCCCCCCGTCACCACGACCACATCCGGACGAAGGGAACGAAAGAGCCTGACCACCCGGAGGAGCGAGGCCGCCAGAGCCGGAGCGGCCCGAAGCGCGGCGAGCCGCCGCCCTCGCCGGAGGCCGCGCACCGGAAGCAGAAGATGCTCCAGGCCCCGTTCCGGAAGCACGCGGGCCTCGAGGCCGCCGGCGGCGCCGACGAAGTAGCACCGGATCCCGGGACGGACGCGGCGGAGCGCATCAGCCAGGGCGAGTGCCGGATACAGGTGGCCGCCGGTGCCCCCGCCGGAGAAGACGACCACGGGGCGGGACGCCTCATGCACGTGCCCCCTTCGGCCCCAGGGCGCTCCGGGCCACCGAGATGAGGATCCCCACGGCCGCCAGCGTGACGATCAGGTTGGATCGACCGTAGGAGACCAGAGGGAGAGCCAGTCCGGTTGGAGGCACCAACCCGAGCCCCACCGACATGTGCAGCACGGCTTGCACGGCTACCAGGCTGGTCACACCGATGGCGAGGAGCTCACCGAAGAGGTCCGGCGCCCGGCGCGCCACCCGGAAGCCCACGAGGATCAGGGATGCGTACAGCAGGATGATGAACAGCACGCCCAGAAAGCCCCACTCCTCACCGACCATGGCGAAGATGAAGTCGTTGTGGGCCTCGGGCAGGAATCCGAACTTCTGCCGTCCGCCTCCGAAGCCCACCCCGGTGAGCCCCCCGGAGCCCAGGGCCACCAGGGACTGCCGGACCTGGAACCCCGCTCCCGTCGGATCGGCGGCGGGGTCGAGAAACGCCGCGATTCGTTCGGCCCGGAACCCGACGGCCAGCTGGGCGAGAAGCACCGGCGACCCGATCAGGCCCAGGAAGGCGAAATGGGCGACGCGGGCCCCCGCCGCGAACACCACCGTCAGACCCAGAAAGCCGATGATGCATGCCGTGGACAGATCGGGCTCCAGGGTCACCAGCAGGAGCACGGTGCCCCACACGACGAAGAACGGGCCAAGCCCCTGGGAGAGACTCGCGAACGACTCCCGCTTCTTCACCGCCATGAATGCAGTCCACACGATGACCGCGAGCTTGGCGATCTCCGACGGCTGCACGTTGACGCCCATGATGCGCAGCCACCGGCGGGCACCCTTGATCTCCGGCGCGATGCCCTCGGTGCCCGGGAGGATTACGATAAGGAGCATGAGGAGGGAGATGCAGATCATGGGCCAGGCCAGGAAGCGCCATGACCGATAGGGAAGGACGGCGCACAGTCCCAGGGCCGTGAGCCCCACGCAGGCGCCCACCGCCTGCCGCAGCACGTAGTACGTGTCCGGGAACCCCTGCCCGACTGCGAGCACCGAAGATGCGCTGTAGAGCGTAACGAGTCCGAAGGAGAGCAGGAGCAACGTGAGCCCCAGGACCGCGGCCGGCTCCCAGCCTCCCAAGAGACCCGAGTCGGGCAGCCTGACGTGCCCGACAGGCGCCACGTCCACAGGGGGCGCCATCAGAGCAGCTCCCGGACCAGGGCGGCGAACCGCAAACCGCGCTCTTCGTAGCTCCCGAACATGTCGAAGCTCGAGCAGGCCGGAGAAAGAAGGACCACATCCCCCTCTCTGGCGCGGTCGGCCGCTGCGCGGACCACCTCCTCCAGACTTCCTTCGATGCGGAGGAGGGGAGCCGTGCCTTCCAACGAGGAAGCGAGCCGACCCGCGGCGGCACCGAAGACGATCACGCTGTGGGCATGCCGGGAGACAGCAACTCGCAGACGACGGAAGTCCTCGCCCTTGTCCTTCCCTCCCAGGAGGAGGATCACAGGCCGCGAAAGGCCGTTCAGCGCGCTCTCCGTGGCGGCGACGTTCGTCGCCTTGGAGTCATTCACCCACAGGATCCCGCGCCGCTCCACCACCGGCTCCAGCCGATGCGGCAGCGGACGCGCCGTCCGGAGACCGAGTGCCACCCCGTCCGGTGAGGCCCCGGCGAGCCGGGCGCACAACGCCGCCGCGAGGGCGTTCAGCCGGTTGTGGGCACCGAGGATCGGAAGCGCGTCGACGGGGAGGATGGCCTCGTCGCCTTTCACGCGGAGCGTCAGCACGCCGTCCCTCACGAAGGCGTGCGTCCCCTCGTCTTCGCTCAACGAGAACCGGTACCGGTGTCCCGGAGCGTCGCCCACCAGCGACTCGATCGCTGGCGACGCGTCGGGAAGAACCCAGCGGCTGGAGGTATCCGCCGTGGCGAAGATACGCGCCTTATCCGCATAGTATTCCTCCACGGAGACGTACCGATCCAGGTGGTCCGGCGAGAGGTTCGTCACAACGCCGATATCGGGTCGGAATCGTTCGATTCCCGCAAGCTGGAACGAGCTCATCTCGATCACGTACCAGTCCGGCGGCTCGCGCCGCAGGGCCAACTCGCACGCGGCAGGAGCGAGGCCGCCGCCCACGTTGCCACCAGCCGCCGCCCGGAATCCGGACGCCTTGAGAAGATGCGCCACCAGAAGGGTCGTCGTCGTCTTACCATTGGTGCCCGTGACCGCGATCAGTGGACCATCGAAGAACCGAAAGGCGAGCTCAGGCTCCGAGATCCAGGGAACGCCTCGCTCGTCGAGGGCTCGGAGCACCGCAGCGTCGGGCGGGATTCCTGGACTGACCACGACGAGGTCGGCCGCCGCCATCCAATCGACGTCGTGGATCCCCCATTCCACTCGGGCTCCGAGTGCGGCGAGCTCGGCTCCACCAGTTGCAGCCGGGGCATCAGTGCGCGAATCCGAGACATAGACTTCTCCTCCCTTGGCAAGGGCCAGCAGGGCCGCGGCTCTGCCGCTGGCCCCGAGACCGATGACCGCGACTTTCGCTCCGTGGAGCCCGGTCGCATCCGTGTTCATTGGTTGATCGCACCATATCCGCTAGCGGATCTTGAGTGTGCTGAGAGCGAGCATCGCGAACATGATTCCGAGAATCCAAAACCGGATGACCACCTTGCTCTCCGGCCATCCGAGCTGCTCGAAGTGATGGTGGATGGGGGCCATCCTGAAGATCCGTCGGCCTTCTCCGAATCGCCGGACCGTGTACTTGAAGTAGGAGGTCTGCAGCATCACCGAGACTCCCTCGAGAACGAAGACTCCTCCGGCAATGAGCAGGATGAATTCCGCCTTGAGGAGGATGGCCACGACGCCGATGGCACCGCCCAGACCCAGGGAGCCGGTGTCCCCCATGAACACCTCCGCCGGGTGGGCGTTGAACCAGAGGAAGCCCACGGCCCCACCGGCCAGAGCCGATACGAAAACGGACAGCTCCCCCGCCCCGGGGAGATGGAAGATTCCCAGGTAGGCCGAGGTGTCGAACCGACCCTCCACGTAGGCCAGGACTCCGAAGGTCATGGCGACGATGGCGGTGAGGCCGGCAGCCAACCCGTCCAACCCGTCCGTCAGGTTCACCGTGTTGGAGGTTCCCGACACCACGATGGCCACGAACACGATGAAGGCCGGCGGCCAGAACGCCGCCACCCAGTCGGAGAAGAACGGGACGGCGGTCCAGGTCGTGGGATACGAGGACACGGGCCGGGCAAGGAGCAGCGTTCCGAGCGCCACGCCGAACACCAACTGGCCCACCATCTTGTACCGGGCCACCAGCCCCCGGGGATGCCCCCGCACGACCTTCAGGTAGTCGTCCAGAAAACCGATGCCCCCCATCCAGAGGAGCGCCAACAGGGCGAGAACCGTGTACCAATTGGTGAGGTCGGCCCACAGCAGCGTCGACAACGTCCCTGCCAGGATGATGATCACGCCACCCATGGTGGGCGTTCCGGCCTTCTCCAGGTGGGACTCCGGTCCCGATTCCCGGACGACCTGACCGACCCGCATGTCGGCGAGACGGCGGATCACCGGGGGACCCACGACGAAGGCCACCAGGAGGGCCGTCACGACGGCTCCCGCCGAGCGGAACGACAGGTATCGGAACACGTTGAACACGATGTGGACGTCGGAGAACTGGGGAAGCAGGTGGTAGAGCATCAGCTGACCTCCTCCGTATCCGCTTCCGCCGGCGAGCCGAAATCCGCGTCCAGGCGCCCGAGGATCCCCTCCATGGCCACACCACGGGACGCCTTCAGGAGAACGACTTCGTCACCCCCCAGCCGCTCCCTCAGCGACGGGTAGGCGCCGGCCCAATCATCCGCGCTCAAGAGGCGGTCGCGTCCGACATCTCCCGGCACGTCCACCCTCGCGAATTCGCCGGTCGCCACCACCAGATCCACGTCCCGCGACAGCGCGTCCCGGAGCACGTCCCGGTGGAGCGATCGGGACGCCGAGCCCAGCTCCAACATCGTCCCCAGCACCGCCACCCGGCGCGCACCGCCGTATCCTTCCAGAACGTCGAGCGCGGCCCGGACGCTGGGCGGATTGGCGTTGTAGCAGTCCACGATGAGGGTAAGTCCGCCAACCTGTCGGATCTCCCCGCGGAGCGGTCCTCCCTCGACCTCCGCCAGGCCCTTCACCGCCACCCCGGCATCCACTCCCAGCAACTCGGCCACGGCAAGAGCTAGCAGGGCGTTGGTGACGGCGTGGCGTCCCGGAAGGCGGAGCTTCACCATGTGCCCCCTCCACCGAACCCGGTGTACCCCCCAGGTGTCCACCTCCACATCGCCGGGACGGAGCGCCTCGTCGGCGCGCTCGCTCCAGCCCGCCACCCGTACCTCCGGGCAGACCTTGCGGGCCTCCTTTGCGAGGAGCTCGGGCTCGTCGCCCACGACGCACTGCCCTCCCGCGGCGAGACCCCGCAGCAACTCGAGCTTCTCCTCCAGGACTCCCCGGACGGAGCCGAGCTTCTCCAGATGGCTCTCGCCGACCGTGGTCACGACGCCCACGTCGGGACGGGCCACAGCCGCGAGCGTCGCGATCTCCCCCGGCTCGTTGGTGCCCAACTCCAGGACAACGGCCTCGGCGCTCTCCGGCGTCTCCAGGAGGGTCAGGGGCAGCCCCACGCGATTGTTCCGGTTGCCCTCGGTGGCATGGACCCGCAGGGCTCCCGAGAGCGCCCCCCGCGTGAGGTCCTTGGTGGAGGTCTTCCCCACCGAGCCGGTGATCCCCACGACCGGCACGGCCAGCTTCTTCCGTCGGTACGAAGCGAGAGCACCCAGAGCTCCCAGGGTGTCGTCGACCAGATAGAGCTGGGTGGACTCTCCCTCCACCGGTCGGGACACCACGGCCGCCCCGGCCCCGCGGGCGAACGCTTCGGCGACGAAGCCGTGCCCGTCGAACCGGTCACCGACCAGCGCCACGTACAGCTCGCCCTCCTCCAGCGTCCGGGAGTCCGTGGAGACCCCGGCGAATTCCACCTCACCTCGCACCCGGTCGAGCCGCAGGCCGAGAGCCTCCCTGACGCGGGCGTCGGTCCAATGGAAGGTGCTCACGCCACCTCCAGGTCGGCGAGACACTCGTGCACGATGGCTCGTTCGTCGAAGGGGAGCTTCTCCAGTCCGACGACCTGGTAGGTCTCATGGCCCTTGCCGGCCAGAAGGACCGTGTCGCCCGGAATCGCCTGCGCCAGGGCGTGCCGGATGGCCGACCGACGGTCGGTGACCCTCACGTATGCCGATCCCTCGAGGCCCTCGGCCAGATCGTCAAGGATCTGCTCGGGATCCTCGGTCCGCGGGTTGTCCGACGTGATCACCACCACGTCGGCGTGGTGGCGGACGGCTTCCGCCATGGGCCGACGCTTGCCCCGGTCCCGGTCGCCACCCGCGCCGAACACGACGATGAGACGTCCCTGCACGAAGCTGCTCACCGCGTCCAAGACCCTGGCCAACGCATCGGGCGTATGGGCAAAGTCGATGACGACGTGCCAGGGCGTGCTGGTCACCGTCTCCAGCCGGCCCGGGACCTGAGGCGCCGAGGAGAGGCGCCGGGCGATCTCCTCCACCGGCACTCCCCGGGTCGCCGCGATGGCCGCGGCCGCCAGGGCGTTCTGCACATTGAACGCCCCCAGCAGAGGCAGGCGAACCGTGGCCTCCCGGCCATACACGCGAAGGGTGAACTCGGACCCGGTGGCCCCGAGTCG
>JARRLD010000004.1:0-41423 GCA_037387345.1 Gemmatimonadota bacterium | reverse complement strand
GGAGGCGGACAGCACCCTCACGTCAGGAAGCGGAGCCCTGATCCAGCCAGGAGAGAAGACCATCGAGAACGAGTTCTTCTTCACCAACGGGGTGCTACGAGCGGTAATCGCTCACGAGCTGGAGCGATTCGGGCTCCAGGCCGGCCTGGAGGTCCGTTCCTATGACTACCAGCTTGAGCAGCGCAACCACGTGGACGTCTCCTTCCGGGAACAGGACGAGGCCTGGATGGAGTGGAGCCCCACGCTGGGCGCCGTGGTGCGCTTCTCCGACGTGGACCTCAGGTACGCGGGCCGACTCACCACCGGAACGGGCCGCCCCGGAGTGGCGCTGACGCCGCAGGCCGTGGCACTCCGAGCCGAGATGGCAGACTTCATCGTGGCCCCCCAGGCGCCGTTGACGCTCCAGGATGCTCGGGTCGTCACGCATCAGGTCTCCGTTCGTATCCCCATCCGCTGAGCTTCGCCGAGCCCTCGAAACCTTGACCCTGGTGCCGCTGGCACTCTCTTCATGCCGGAACCAGCGCAACACGAACTTCAGGGAGCGACGATGTCGGACAATGGCGGTAATCGGATCCGTGTGATCCTCCGATGGATTCAGGTCACGGACATCCACGAGGCCCCCGGCGACCAGGAGGGAGAGTTCCGATTCCGCTCCAGGGTCGCCACCGGAGACGAGGCCAACGAGCTGCAGTTTCCGACCCCCCCTAGCTACTGGACCTTCCGGGACGACCCGCGCTTCAACAAGATGGACAAGATCGACAAGGTCCTGTTCGAAGGCGAGGCGGGGGACAGCCTCGTGGTGGAGCTCTCGGGCGAGGAGCTCGACCTGCTCTCGCCCAACGACCAGCTCGAGCCGTACCGAAAGGAGTTCACCGGGCCCGTATCGTCCTGGCTCGGGCGGTACCAGCCCACGGACGAGGGCGTGGGGGATCCGGAGAACCTGAAGGACTGGCGGATCTGCTACGACGTCGAGCTGGCCTGACGGCGGGACGCTCACCTTCGACGTTCGGAGTCATGATGTCCGGAAACGGCAAGCGAATCCGCGTGGTTCTCCGGTGGATTCAGATCAAGGACAACAAGGAGGCGGCGTGGGACGACGAAGGTGAGTTCCGCTTCCGCGCCAAGGTCACCACCGCCGGGGAGAGCCACGAGGTGCGCTTTCCGCAGGAGGGATACTGGGCCATCTCGGACCACCCGCGGCGGAACAAGGTGGACAAGATCGACAAGGTCCTCTTCGAGGGCGAGCCGGGAGAGTCCATGGTGGTGGAGCTCTTCGGCGAGGAGCTGGACTCGCTGACCGCCAACGACATTCTGGAGGACTACCGCAGGGAGTTCTCGGGACCGGTGGAGTCGTGGATCGGTACCCACCAGCCCATCGACGAGGGCACGGGCGATCCGGAGAATCTGTCCGACTGGCGGGTGTGCTACGATATCGAGCTGGCCTGACACCCCCCACCGCCTGTTTGCCTCCGGGGCCCTGTCCAACGTGTGGACAGGGCCCCGTTCCGTACGTTTGCCCTGCCGGGCGGCAGGTGGCGCGTGAACAGTGCACGACGCCGACCCCTTTCGCCGATCCGGGAGCGGACATACCTTGGATTTTCGGTATTTGTTCGGTGTGATGGAGACCTCATGACCGCATCCCAGACTCTTCCCGTCGTCCGCGGACGGGGGGTATCGTGGAACCCGCCCATCCGCTTCGAGCGGCTCCACGTCCACCGCGACCGATGGGACGACCCGGACGATCCCCGTCCCGAGACGGTCCTGCTCGTCGACCACGCCCGGTCCATCCTCTCCCACAACGACAGTCCGGATGTGGGCTTCGACGTGGGGATCAACCCCTACCGGGGGTGCGCCCACGGTTGTAGCTACTGCTACGCCCGCCCCACGCACGAATACCTGGGGTTCTCCGCCGGGCTGGATTTCGAAACCCGGATCCTGGTCAAGCGGGACGCACCGGAGCTGCTTCGACAGGCACTCTCGTCGAGCGCCTGGCGACCCAGGGCGATCATGCTCAGCGGAAACACGGACGCCTACCAGCCGGTGGAGCGGCGCCTGAGAATCACCCGCAGATGTTTGGAGGTGCTGGCCGAGTTCCGAAATCCCGTGGCCATCACCACCAAGAGCTATCTGGTGACCCGGGATATCGACCTCCTGGCGGAGCTTGCCTCAGTCCACGGTGCGGCCGTGGTGCTCTCGGTCACGTCCCTGGATCCGCAGATCCAGCGGCGTATGGAGCCGCGGGCCTCGAGCCCGGGGAGACGATTGGGGGCGATCCGCGTCCTGGCCGAGGCAGGCATTCCGGTGGGGGTCATCGTGGCCCCGGTGGTACCGGGCCTGACGGACCACGAGATGCCGGCCATCCTGGAGGCCGCGGCAGAAGCCGGCGCCACGTTTGCGCAGTACATCCTGCTCCGGCTTCCCCACGGCGTGAAGGAGATCTTCTCCGGCTGGCTCGATCAGCATGTTCCGGACCGGAAGCAGAAGGTCCTCTCGCGTATCCGGGACCTGAACGGAGGCCGGCTCTACGACAGTCGCTTCGCGGTGCGCGGCCGAGGGACCGGACCGTGGGCCGACCATATCCGGTCCTTGTTCCGCGTCACCCGCGACCGGTTGCAGCTGGACCGCCACCCCACCCTGTCCGCCGACGGGTTCCGCCCGGCGCCCGACCCCCGGTCTCCCCAGACGGAGCTGTTCGAGTAGGCAGCCCGATTCAGACCGCGGCGGTGGCCCGGTCCTGGCGGGCTGACGAGCTGCGCGAGAAGGACCAGAGGAAGTTGGTGAACCCCACGTCGTAGTCCGAGATGCCGTTCTGACCGGTGAGCTTCAGCCGCTGGTCGTACAGGGTCTTCATGGCAGCGGAGACGGTGCTCTGGTAGGCGGTCGGTGGCGGCCGAAGCGCGTGGAGCTCCTTCTTCAGCTCTTCCCTCGCAGCAAGACCCTCGACCATGTCGTGGTAGGTTTCGTGATCGTCACCGGCGATGACCTTGAGCTGGCGGTGCAGGCGCTCGGCCAGAGCCGCCTGCACGAGCACCGGATCTCCTGACGACATGAGCGCAAGGTAGGAGAGGGCCTGTGCGTGAAGCTCCTTCCAGTATCCCTTGCGATGCACGAACTCGTGGCAGATCACGTGGGGCTCGAAGATTCCCGCTTCCCGGAAGAGGGCCACGTCCCCCGAGATCACGTCGCACGCGCCCATGGCGAATGGGAAGATCAGCTGGGCGAGGCCGAAATCGCGAACCTCCGAGCTGGTGTGTACCCTCTGGCCCGTCACCGACGCGATGTACTCCGTCAGATGTTCGTTCACCTGCCGGGCCAGCCGCCGACGAGGACGTCGTTCATCCGTCCAGTCCTCGTCCAGACGAGTCGTCAGCACCACGATCTCCTCGCGACGTGCCTCCTCGGGCATCGACTCCATCCAGTGCACGTCAGCGTCGTACTCCGCCTCGAAGTCGATCCAGCGCATGTCCCTTCGACGCGTCCAGTCCCTGACCGCGCTGCCCGCGTACATTCCCAGGGCGGCGGCGCTCAGGACCCTACCCGGCAGCGTCGCGCCCAGGAGGATGCGGGAGGCCAGGGGAGCCATCGCCATGACATCGGTGAGGGCGACCGGCGAGTAGGTGGCGTCGTTGGGGATGTGGATATCGTCCATGCCATCCTATACGGAGTTCGGGTGCTATAGGGTTCCCGGATAAACGAATACCGCCTGTCGGCGGCTCTGGATAGCAGACAGACGAAAGCCCTGACCGCAGGGTCCGCCTCCCACAGGAGACGATTCTACGGCCAGGGCGCCCTAACAGCGCGAGCGATCGGAGACCTCCAGATGCTCCGGAATGATCTCTGCCCGAGCCTTCAGCGTCTCCACCTTTTCGACGCTGAACCCGGCGTCGACCGGCTCAACCGCTCCGCTCTTCGTCTCACTCCCCGACCCGAGGGCCAGAAGAGCCACAAGGAGAGGAACGCCGAGAAGCGGCGCTCCGAACGCGGCCCACCAGGGTACCGCTGACTCCTTCTCGAGATGTGCGGTCATCATCTTCGTCATCCTCATCGTCCCTTCCACACGGTTGCCGGGGCCGGGTCTTCCCCGCCCATCCACCCACGTTGTACCCTTCGTACGAACGAGCCTGAAAGTTTCATTCAGGGCCAGGCAGCTCGATCTTCCCCGGAGACTCCCGGGGCCTGCCCATCGTACTCACCTTTTTGGACGTCGGAAACGCCGGAAACGTTGCATCGGGAGGGCGCCCCCGGGGCGGCGCGGCCTGCTCCCCGCTCCGATCGTCCTCCTACGGGAGCGCGAAGACCTGCGCCAGCGCCGATCCGATCCGGATGGACCGGTGTCCGAACCGTGTGAGCCAGGTGCTCGAGGGATGGACGGGCCGTGATCTCGCGACGTCCGGATCCCAGACACGCTTCCTGAACGCGCCCACCACCTCCGGGTCCCGGGTCATCAGGAAGAGCTCCTCGAGAATGTGGTATCCCATGGAATCGAAGTTCGACGACCCCGCGATGAGCAGCTCCTCGTCGATCATCATCGCCTTCATGTGGTTCATGCGGTCCGGGTAGTGCAAGATGCTGAACCGATGGCGGCACGCCGCCTCCAGAATGAAGCGAGCGAGATTGGGCTTGTTGTTCATGGCCGGCGTCAGGACCCTCACGTGTACCCCCCGTTGGCTGGCCCGAGCGAGGTGGTCAGTAAACGGGGGGGACAGATAGGCGCTCACCACATCGATGCGCCGGCGAGCAGAAGCGATCGCTTCGAGAACCGGAACGAATCCGCGGGGATTGGAGCGGCCGTTGAGCGAGATGACCCGCAGGGGGCCGAAGGTCCGATCCGACGGCACCGCCTCGCCCACCCAGTTCGCCCGAAAGTCCTCGGCCACGTGGGCTGCCAGGTCGGGATCCTCCACCCGGAGCATCATGTCGTGCCACTCGAAGTTGTGGTCACAGAAGTTGATCCCGCCCAGGTACGTGACCCGGTCGTCGAACACCGCCAGCTTCTTGTGGCTTCGGCGGATGATACGGACGGGCGAGGGGCCCACCGGCTTGCCGAATCGCACCCCCACCCCGGCGTCCCGGAGCCTTCGAACCCACCGATGGGTGAGGAAGAACTCCCTGCGGAACCGACGCTCGAGCCACGCCGGCCCGTAGATGATGCGATCGTTCTGACTCAGGAGGCTGTAGCCGTCAACGAGAAAGCGCCGATCGTCGGCGCCGCACGCCTCCAGGCGCTTCCCCGTGGAGATGCCCACCCGATCACCCTCGAAGGAGAACGTCTGCAGGTAGGCATAGGACCTCGCCTCAGCGAGGTCGATGCGCACGCGATCCCAGAATTCGTCGGAATCGACGAGGAGCTCGATACGCACCCCTACCCGCCGAGCGTCGGCACGAACCACCCGGTCCACGTCGAGGCAAGGTGCTGCGCAGCCTCTGATCCCACTGCCCTCGCCCCCCAGGCCAGGACCCCGAAGCGAATCGTGCGCCCTACGAGCCCCAGGCTGGAGAACGTCCCCAGGTTGACCTTCAGCGCTCCGGCCACCAGGCTCACCCCGTAGAAGGGAGGCCAACCCGCCGCGGCGCTGGCAAGAATCACGGAACCCGTTGCGCCACCCCGCTCCCGGACCCGATCACTGGCTCCCTGAAGCCTGTTCTTGGCCCGTTCGGGGAGGCGGGATGGAGCCCACCGGGCGAGGCCGTACAGCAGGAGCTTGGCCATCATCTGGCCCAGGCCGGCAACGATGGCCACGACGGGAATGGCTCCCGAAGGCACCAGGACGGCCACGCCGATGACCAGGAGCTCCGAGTTGATGAACGGGATCAAGCCGCTGACGATGGATCCCAGGAACAATCCGCCCCAAACTTCGAGCATGCAGTCGACCTCCGAGTCCTCTCCCCTCCCGACGCAGGCGCTTGGCTCCGGTACGTAGGGCCCGACGAGGCTTCCATCTCCACGGTTTCGCCGACGAACTGACGCAGAACGTAACGCCGAGGTGTCGTTCTCCCAACGGGCACGCCCGGAAACGGCCCTCGCGTCAATGGCGGACCCGGTGCATCTTCCGGACTCCTCTTTCCCCTCGACACCCAACGTGGGAGAGATCGCCATGAGAAGCCGCCTGCCCGGTCGTCCCGGCGATCCGGCGCCTGTCGGTCCGTGCCCGGGCCGAATGGATTGATGAGCGGCCCGGTTTCGTCCGTCTCCGCCAGGGAGTGACGGTGGCGACCCTGGTCTTGCTCGCCGCGGGGATGTCGACGCGGTACGGACGGCTCAAGCAGGTGGATCCCATGGGTCCCTGCGGCGCGTCCATCATGGACTACAACGTGTACGACGCGCTCCGCGCCGGGTTTTCGGAGGTGGTCTTCGTCACGCGCCCGGAGATCGAGGAGGAAGTGCGGGCCCACGTGGCCGAGATCATCGGCGGCGCCTTGCCCACCGCGTTCGTCCTCCAGACCCTGGAGGAGCTTCCTCCCGCATTCGCGCCGCCTCCGGACCGGACCCGCCCCTGGGGCACGGCTCATGCGGTCCTGTGCGCGGCCGACGCCGTCGAGGGTCCCTTCGCCGTATGCAACGCCGACGACCTCTACGGAAGCATGGCGTTCAGGAGCCTCCACGATCACCTCTCCACGACCCCTCTCACCACGGAGGCAGCGATGGTGGGCTACATCCTCCAGGACACCCTTTCGGGGAGGGGAGGCGTGTCCCGCGGAATCTGTGTCCTGGGGCGAGACCGGCTGCTGGAGAGCGTGACCGAGATCTCGGAGATCCGCCGCGTTGAAGGATGGATCGAAGGTGAGGACGACGACGGTGCCCCCGTGGAGCTCCGGGGGCACGAGGTGGTGTCCATGAACCTGTGGGGGTTCAGCGAGCCGGTGGTCGCGGCGATGAGGAGGCAGTTCCGGCGCTTCCTCGGGCGCTGGGGAGCGGACACGGACGCGGAATTCCCCCTCTCCACAGCCCTCAGCGAGCAGGTCCGACTCCGTTCGGTGCGGGTGGCCGTCCTTCCTGGTGGGGACGCCTGGTTCGGTGTCACCCATCCGGCCGACAGGGACGAGGCCAGGGCCACCCTGGCCGCACGGATCGCTGAAGGGCTCTACCCCGACAACCTGGTCGCGGCCTTCCGCGCATTCGGGTGAGCCCATGCAGCTGACCGCGCTGGACTGGACCGTCGTCATCCTGTACGGGATTGTCGCTCTCGCGACCGGCCTCTGGTTCGCTCGCCGAGCCGGACAGGGCACGGAGGAGTTCTTCCTGGGGGGACGGAGTCTTCCCTGGTGGCTGCTGGGCACCTCCATGGTGGCCACGACGTTCTCCACGGACACGCCGAACCTGGTGACCGACCTCGTTCGGACGGGTGGTGTCAGCCAGAATTGGCTGTGGTGGGCCTTCCTGATCACCGGCATGTGCACGGTGTTCTTCTACGCGAAGCTCTGGAGGCGGTCGGGGATCCTCACGGACATCGGATTCTACGAGCTGAGATACTCGGGAGCGCCCGCCGCCTTCCTCCGCGGCTTCAGGGCCATCTACCTGGGTGTGTTCTTCAACGTCATGATCATGGCCACGGTCACGCTGGCTGCCATCAAGATCGGAGGCGTGCTCCTGGGGGCAGGAAAGTACGAGGTGGTGCTCGTGGCCGGAGCGGTCACGGCAGCCTACTCCATCACTTCCGGGCTCTGGGGCGTGGTGGTGACGGACATGCTTCTCTTCGCCATCGCCATGGTCGGAGCCGTCGCGGCAGCCTATTTCGCAGTGGCCCAGCCGCAGGTGGGGGGGCTCCAGGGTCTGTTCACCCACCCGGCTCTGGACGGGAGACTCGCCCTGCTTCCCGATTTCAGCGATTGGAGCACGGCCGCGGCGGTGTTCATCGTACCCGTGGCCGTGCAATGGTGGAGCACCTGGTACCCGGGAGCCGAGCCCGGCGGGGGCGGTTACGTGGCCCAGCGTATGCTGGCGGCCAAGGACGAGAGTCACGCCCTCAAGGCCACGCTGTGGTTCAACATCGCCCATTACGCCCTGAGGCCCTGGCCCTGGATCATCGTGGCCTTGGCCTCCGTGGTCATCTACCCCACGCTCGAGTCGATCCAGCTCGCGTTCCCGCACCTCGATCCGTCCATCGTTCGGCACGACCTGGCGTACCCGGCCATGCTCGTCTTCCTGCCCCATGGACTTCTGGGATTGGTGGTGGCCTCCCTTGCCGCCGCCTATATGTCGACCATCAGCACGCACCTCAACTGGGGAGCGTCCTACGTCGTGGACGACGTGTACCGAAGGTTCATCGTGACGAGCGCCACGGAGCGCCATTACGTTCGGGTCGGGCGTCTGTCCACCCTCGGGCTGGTGATCCTGGCCAGCATCGTGGCTCTCTGGCTGGAGAATGCACTTCAGGCGTTCCAGATCCTCCTTCAGATCGGCGCCGGGACGGGCCTGGTGTTCCTGCTCCGATGGTTCTGGTGGAGGATCAACGCCTGGAGCGAGCTTGCGGCCATGGTGGTGTCCTTCGTGGTGGCTGTCTACTTCCAGTTCTTCCACCCCTACACCGGTCTCCCCCTCCTCCAACCCCATGTTCAGCTCGTGGTCGGTGTGGCAGTCACGACGGTCGGATGGCTCCTGGTCACTTTCGCCACCCGACCGGTGGACCGGCGGACGCTGTCCGCGGCCTTCCTGGCCTGGTTCCTGGGTTGCCTCGTGGTCTACGGGGCGCTTTTCGGAACCGGATATGCGCTCTATGGCCGCTCGGGAATCGCCGCCCTGTGTGGCGGCGTGGCGGTGGTGGCGGCGACGGCCCTATTTACCCTGCTCCCCAAGATCGGCCTCCGGTAGCCGGCCGACCCGGGATCTGAGGGCTCACCAGGGACGCACCGAGGCCCCTCCGGACGGCATGGCCACGAACGCCCGCTCCACCGCCGGATCCCTGGCGAGCTCCGAGTCGCAACGGTCCCGAACGGCCTCGAGGACGTCTCCCACGGCATTCGACATCGACAGCGCGACGATGCATCCACCGAACCCCGCTCCCGTGAGGCGGGCTCCCACGGCCCCGCCGTCCCTGGCGCAGGCCACCAGGGCATCGAGCTCGGGGATGCTCACGGCGTAGTCCTCCCGCAGGCTTCGGTGGGATGCGTCCATGAGGGCACCGAACGTGGCCCCGTCGGCGATGGCGAGCGCGGTCTCTGCCAGCTCCACCCTGCGGGCCTCCGTGACCACGTGTCGGAAGCGCCGAAACAGATCTTCCGAGAGCACTCCCTCTCCCGCCGCCAGGAGCGCCGCGGACCCCACGGTCTCCAGGAGGGTCGGGTAGCCGACTCCCTCCTCGGAGCGCTCCTTGATGCCACCCCGCCGCAGGCGGCCCGCCACCCTGGCGAGGGCTTCCTCGCACTGCCTGCGTCGCAGGTTGTACTCCCTCTGGGCCTTCCCCGACTTCTCTGCCCGAACCCCGCTGTCCGCGACGACAAAACGCCACTCCGCCGGAATCGCGACGTTCCGTATTCGGAGAGGCGCAAAATCGATGCGGGATGCGTGGCCTGGCTCCGCGGCCATGCTGACCGCCTGATCCATTCCTCCGCCCCGGGTCCCGGTGTACCGCTCGGCCTCCGCCATGGTGTCGGCGAGCTCCAGGGCTTCCATACCGAGCTCGTTGACGTGGCTCAGGGCGAGTCCCACCGAATTCACCAGCGCCGAAGACGACGACAGGCCCGACGCCACCGGAATGTCCGAGGTCACGACACCCTCGAAGCCTGTCAGCGCGCCCACACGACGAGCCAGCTCGTCGAAGGGGGCCTTCACGTAGTTGCCCCAGTGCCCGGGAGCGCTGCGCTCGATTCCGGGGCGGATACGGAACTCCACCGGGTGGAACTCCTCAGAGAGGTTGGCCACGCGAACGATGTCGTCGCCCCTTGCCCGAAAGGCCAACCTCACCTCCCGCTGGAGCGCCATCGGCAGGACCGGGAGGTCGTTGTAGTCGGTGTGCTCGCCGATGAGGTTGACCCGCCCCGGCGCCCTCGACAGGTGCGTAGGCGTCCCGCCGAAGCTCTCCCGGAACGCGGCTGCGAGGCTGCCCGGATCTGGTTCGTGCTCAGACTGGCTCACGCCCTGAGGAGTCCCAGCGTGGGCCACTCCTTCCACCGCCCTCGGGTGAAATCCGGAAACTCCGCGGGCCGGCTTCCGTTGGCCACCGACCACTCCGAGAGAGGTGTCACCGCGGACAGGGCAGCCGCGTCATAGACGTTCATGTCCGTGGGCAGGCCCTCCCGAAGGCACTTCACCAGCCGGTAGTCCTCGATGAAGTCCATGCCCCCGTGGCCCGCTCCGGCGGAGCGCTCCTCCAGATCCTTCCACAGCGGATGGTCGAACTCCTCGAGCAGGTCCCGCCAGTCCTCCCATTGATGGGCGGGGCTTGTTCCCTCGATGTGGACCCGGTGCGGATAACCCTGGAAGATCCCCTTCGTCCCCTGGATCATGTGGATTCGACTGTACGGTCGCGGCAGGTTCGTGTCGTGGGACAAGAAGATCGTGCGACCACCGGAAGTCTTGATCAGGCTGGTATTCACGTCCCCGAGGACGTATCGCTCGCGCCGTGTCGGATGCCCCTCCGGGTAGTGATCGGCCGCCCACCCCTGGAGTCCCCGGGAGGGTGAGCTCATGGACACGAGGTAGTCGAACCGGTCGCCGCGGTTGATGTCCATGACGTTGGCCACAGGCCCCAGGCCGTGAGTGGGGTAGAGATTCCCGTTTCGCTGCATGGAGTGGTCCCTTCGCCACAGCCCTTCGCCCGTCTCGGAGAACTTCACCTCTCGGAGGTCGTGCAGGTATCCGCACTCCGCGTGGAGGATCTCTCCCAGGAGCCCGAGCCGGGTCAGGTGGAAGGCCATCATCTCAGGCCGGTCGTAGTTGCAGTTCTCCATCATGACGCAGTGCTTCTCGTAGCGCTCCGCGTGCTCGACGAGCTTCCAGCAATCTTCGAGCGTGTAGGCCGCGGGCACTTCCGTGGCAGCATGTTTGCCGTTCTCCATGGCGGACAAACAGACTGGGACATGCCACCGCCAGGGGGTCGCCGTGAAGACCAGGTCCAGCTCCTCCTCGGCGCACATCCGTTCGAAGTCCGTTTCCGTGCGTCCGTAGAGGCGAGGACGAGGGCGCCCATCCTCCACGACCCAGCCCGCAACCTCCTCGTTTCGCGTCTCGTTGATGTCACACAGGGCCACGATATCGACGCCTTCGAGGCCGAGGAAGTTGCGGACGTGGGCGCCGCCCATGCCCCCGACTCCCACGAAGCCCACCCGGACCGTGTCGATGGGCTCCGCCCGGAGAGGCCTGCTCGGAGCCTGAGCCTGGAGGTGGCCCGGCGTCAGGGCGCTTCCTCGATTCTGCCGACCGAGCGCGCCCGTACCGCACGCTCCGAGTGCCAGCGCTCCGAATCCGGCAGCACCGATCCTGAGCGCATCCCGGCGCGGAATGGGGGAAGATGAATCGCGGGAGTCGTATGCCTTGCTCATGGTCTCACCGTGGCCTCGGGGAATGAGGTGCCCCGGCTAACCTGAAACCTCGTCCAGCCGGCCTCAAGAGGGTCCCCCGACCTTTCCGGCACCTGGGTGCTCGCGTAGCTTCCGCGGGGAGACAGGCGTCCTCTTCAACACCTCAACCGATAGGAAGGGAGGAGGGAACTCCACATGCGCCGAATGATCCCGAGCGCCCTGGTGGTCGCGTGGCTCGGAGCGTGCGGCGGTGAGCCGCCCGCTCAGGAAGTCCCCCAGGGCCCGAGCCGGGCCGACTCCGTCGAAATGGCCATGGCCGCGTTCGATCCTGCCGCCTTCGATACGATCCAGTGGGAGACGCCCCAGGAGGCCGTGGAGCGCGGCGGGCTGGTCTTCCGCATCAGCTGCTCGAAGTGCCACGGGGATGGAGGACGTGGAAACGGAAACTTCGTCCTGCAGGGAGACACGCTTCGGCCACCGTCTTTCCTGACCGGCGACTGGCGTTTCGCGGATGACCCCGTCGGCCTCCGACAGGCGATCTACACCGGGAACGTGGCAGGGATGCCCTACTGGGGGCTCGTCGGGCTCAAATACCGGGACGTGGACGCCGTGGCCCGCTATATCGTCGACTTCCTGCGGGTGAACTACGGCGAAGGAGGCTGACGGGCCGGCCCGTCATTCGTCCCGACCGATCGTCACTCCCACCGGACCCGGGGACCGCCTCCGTGTCCGGGCTCATCGGGTAGTCCCGAATACCGTCGAGGTCCCCCATGCCCCTGCTGTCGCTCCGGTCGACATTCGGCCTCGTCCTGGCCCTTGCACTGCTCGCCCCTCCCGGCCCGGCCCAGGAGCTGCCCACCGCCCTCCCGGAAGCGGTCGGCCTCTCGGGCGAGCGGCTCCAGCGTGTTTCGCGTGCCCTCGATGGCTACGTCGACCGAGGTGACCTCCCGGGAGGCGTGGCGCTCGTGGTCCGCCGTGGAAGAGTGGCCTACGCCCACGCATTCGGTGACCTGGACCGGGAGGGGAACGTCGCCATGCCGCTGGACGCCATCTTCCGGATCGCGTCCCAGACCAAGGCCCTGGTGAGTGTGGCGATCCTATTGCTCCAGGAGGAGGGGCAGCTCCTGCTCTCCGACCCGGTGTCCCGGTACCTTCCGGCGTTCGCAGAAACCACGGTCGCGATGCCCGACGGAAACGGCGGATACCGGATCGAGCCGGCCCGACGGCCCGTGACGATCCGCGATCTCCTCACGCACACCGCCGGCGTCGGGTACGGGGGAGGCCCCGCCCGCGACCTCTGGGCAGACGCCGGGATCCAGGGGTGGTACTTCGCCCACCGGCGCGAGCCTATCCGGGCCACCGTGGACCGCATCGCTTCGCTCCCCTTCGAGGCTCACCCGGGCGAGCGCTTCGTCTACGGGTACTCTACGGACATCCTGGGGGCCGTCGTGGAGGTCGTGTCCGGCACTCCGTTGGACGCCTTCCTGCAATGGGAGATCTTCGAGCCTCTGGGCATGACCGATACCCACTTCTACCTACCGACCGAGAAGACCCCACGACTGGCCACCGTCTACGGGAGGAGCCAGGACGGCCCCCTGATCCGGGCGCCTGACGGTCCCGGAGGCGAGGCTCAGGGGCAGTATGTGGAGGGGCCACGCGCCAGCTTCTCCGGCGGTGCCGGGCTGCTGTCCACCGCCCGGGACTATGCCCGATTCCTTCAGATGCTCCTGAACGGGGGAGAGCTGGATGGCAGGCGGATCCTCTCCCCCAACACGGTCCAGCTCATGACGGTGAACCACGTGGAAGACCGTTTCGAGGCCCCCGGTGTCGGCTTTGGACTGGGCTTCTCGGTGGTGGAGGATCTGGGCGCCCGAGGCGTGCCCGGCTCCGTCGGTGAGTTCGGGTGGGGTGGAGCCTACCACTCGGTCTATTGGGTCGACCCGGCCGAAGAGCTCGTCGTCGTCTATTTCACCCAGGTGATCCCGGCGCCCGGGCTGGATGATCACGCGAAGCTGAGGGCCCTGGTATACCAGGCGATCGTGGAGTCGGAAGCGGAACAACCTCAGGTGATGGCCCCCTCGCGGGTGAGACGATAGATCAGGATCGCCGCTCGCTGGATGGCCAGAGGGAGCGAGCGCAGGTCCAACCTTTCGTCCGGGGTATGACCACCCTCCCCGTACGGACCGAGGCCGGCCAACCCGTCGGTATGGGGCGCCACGAAGGAGATGTCTGCCGCCCCTCGCCGAGAGGGGTCGAGGGCCGGCATGGGCTCTCCGCCGAGCCCCACGTTGATGTCCGAAAGCATCCGACGGAGCTTCTCGTTGCCCTCGGTCGGCGCCATGGCCGGATAGCCGTCGGAAAACGAGAGCTCTGCTGACGTGTGCGGAAGGTGGCGCGCCACCACCGCCCGCATGGCCTCTCGAGCCCGGTCGGTCTGCTCGTTGGAGATGGTGCGCATCCCCCCGTGCACGACCACCCGATTCGGCACGACGTTGGTCTTCCCGAACGCCGCACCCCGGGTCTCCTCGAAATCGTAGGTCACCTCGGTTCCCCCCAGAATGGTGCCGGCGTTGAACGTCAGGTACTCCTCCCCTCGCACCTCCTCGTAGAATCCGTCCAGGATGCGCGCAGCTTCGAAGATGGCTCCGGCCCCGGTGTCCTCGCCGAAGATCCCCGACGAGTGGGCCTGCCGCCCCGTCACCTCCAGACGCCACTCCGTCGAGCTCCGTCGCGCCACGGTGGCCCATTCGGCCTCTTCGTCCACGACTCCCGACTCGAAGCCCAGGGCCACGTCCGCCCACCTGCCGGCTTCGACCAGGTCCCGTCGGGAGATCTCCAGAGGCTCTCCGGGGCTTTCCTCGTCACCCGTGTACGCCACAATGATCCGGGTGTCTTCCAGCAGGCCCGCCTCGGCCAGCGCTTTGAGCGCGTACACGATGACCACGTCTCCCGATTTCATGTCGTCGATGCCCGGGCCACGCACGATGTTCCCGTCCAGCGGCTGCCACGCCTGGAATGGATCGTCCTTCTCGAACACGGTATCCAGATGCCCGATGAGAAGGAGCTTCTGGCCGTGGCTGCCGCTGCGGCGTCCGAAAAGATGCCCCGCTCGGTTCACGGCCTCGGGCATCTCGATCCACTCGGTCTCGAAGCCCAGCGCGTCCAGCTCCCCACGGAGGACGGCACCCACGTTTCGCACGCCCTCGTGGTTCATGGTGCCCGAGTTCATGTCCACCATCCGCTGCAGGAGGGCCACGGCTTCATCCGAATGGCTCTCGATCCAGGCCGCCAACTCCTGCTCCTCCGGATGCAGCTGCTGGCAGGGGACGGCTGCCGGCGACACCAGGAGAAGACCGGCGGCGAGAAAGGGAAGACGAGTCATGTTGAGAAGTCCCGGGTTGCGGGAGTCATGGGAGGCCCACCAGGAGGCGCGGCGTCACGCATCGAGCCCCAGGATCCGGGCCGCGTTTCCGCCCGACACTCGGGAGCGGTCCTCATTCGAAAGCGCCATCCCTTCGATGCTCGACTTCATTCTCGAGAGACTCCCGATCAGGTGGGGGTAGTCGGAGCCGGCCAGCAGGTGTCGGCGCCGGCGAACTGCCGAGCGAGGTGGAGGCACGACACGTCGAAGTTGACGGTGTCATAATAGAACGCCCGGAGCTGCTCGCTGGGAGGCACGGTGCAGCGCTCCCGACACTCGGGGTAGGCTTCGAAGCCGCGGTCGAACCGTTCGGCCATGTAGGGCACCGCCCCTCCCAGGTGACCGAGCACCCAGGTAATGCCGGGAAAGCGCTCGACCACGCCCGCATAGACCAGGGACGCGGCTGCCAGCGTCGTATCCATGAGGAAGCCCACCATGGGCATCAGCATGTACTTCTCCATCACCTCCACGCCGACGGGAAAGGTGGGGTGGATGTAGACCGTGGCTTTCTGACGATGCAACGCCTCGAAGACCGGGAGGAACCGGTCGTCGGACAGGGGCACACCGGAAGCGTTGGACAGAAGCATGACTCCCGGAAGGCCCAGGTCCTCCAGCACGCGGGTCGCTTCCTCCGCGGCGGCGTCAGGCGCGTTCATGGGAAGGGTAGCCAGGGCGGCGAAGCGTCCGTTCCATGCCTTCACGTCTTCGGCGAAGGCGTCATTGACGATCCGACACAGCTCCACGGCCCTGGCGGGCGTCTCGATGCTCGTCCCGGGGGCCGTGAAGGAGAGCACCTGCAGGTCGACTCCGGCCTCGTCCAGAACCTGTGCCCGGTGCTCGAGGCTGCGATGGCCGGGGACGAGGACGTTGTAGTCGCCTGGCGAATGGAGGACCGGGTTTCCGGCATCGTCCTCCGTGATGCGGAACGCGCTGCTTCCCGCACCGATGGCTTCGAGATAGGCCGACGGAAAGTAGTGATTGTGGAAGTCGATGATCATGGTCTCGAGGTGTCCTTGTGAAGGCCGCGCCGTCCCCAGATCAGGTACACCGGAAGTCCCACGAGCACCAGACCGAGACCGGTCAGGCTGGAGCCGGGCTGCAACACGATCTGATGTGCCACGATGGCGAACGCCGAGAGGGCGAAGGCGAGAGGGACCCACGGATAGCCCCACACGCGGTACTCGCGGCGGAGCCCAGATCTGCGTCGAAGGAGGAGGAGCCCCAGGGCCATGAGTCCGAAGAAGATCCATTCGGTGTAGACGACCCTGGTGAACAGCGCACGGTACGTGCCCGTGCCCACGAGGACGCAGGACCATCCCGCCTGCAGGAGGATGGCGCGATGCGGGGTGCGGAAGCGGGGGTGTACCGTCCCGACCCATCGGAAGAGCAGCCCGTCCCGCGACATGGCGTAATACACCCGGGGGCCGGCGAGCACGATTCCCGACAGGGCTCCGAAGGTCGAGAACATCACCAGCACCGACATCGCCGCACCGCCCCCGCGTCCAAAGACGGCATCAGCCGCGTCCGCCGCGACGCGCTCGGACGTGGCCACCACCTCGAGGGAAAGCACGTGGAGGTAGACGGCGTTCAGGGCGATGTAGGACACGGTCACGATCAGCGTTCCCAGCACCAGGGCCCTGGGGATCGTCGTTCGCGGCTCGACGGTCTCCTCGGCGTTGTAGGTGACCATGTGCCAGCCCCCGAACGCGAACAGGCCGGCCACCAGCGCCAGGCCGAAGTCCTCCGGTCCCCAGGTGGCCTGCGTCGATGCATTCCGCGAAACCGTCACGGCGTCGTGGGCGGAACCGCCGAACCCGAACCCCAGGACGATGATCGCCGCGATGGCTCCGAGCTTTCCCGCCGTGAACGCGGTCTGGAGAACGCTTCCGTGCCTGACGCCCACGTAGTTGACCGCCGAGAGGGCCAGGATGGCTGCCATCGCCACGGCTCTGGTTCCGAAGTCGCCCAGGGGATGGAAGAAGCCCGCATAGCGCGCAAAGATCGTGGCGATGGCGGCGATGATGCCGGTATGCATGGTCCAGAACATGGCCCACGCCCACAGGAACCCGAGCCACGGCCCGAACGCCTCCCGCAGGAACGCGTATACTCCTCCGGACTCCGGAAGCGTGGACGCGAGCTCGGCGCACACCAGGGCTCCGAAAAGCGTGAGCACTCCACAGACAAGCCACACCCCGTAGATCCCCGCGGCCGTGGGGACCCTCCCCGTGATCTCGGACGGCTGCACGAAGATCGACGCACCGATGATGGTCCCCACCACCATGGCAATCGCGTGGGGAAGGCGGATGGCTCGGGTCAGGGCAGGTCCGTCCATGGAGCGGGAAGCCTGCCACTCCCCTCCATGGAGCGCAACGACCTTGCTCGCCGGCCTTGGCGACGCGCACCTTTCCCGCCCTGTCGTCTCCAGCCGGAACGGTCCTCCATGCGTAGCATCCTCCTCCCCGCGGCCACGCTGTTGCTGGCCGTGCTCCCAGCCGCTGCCCAGCAGGTCGCGCCCGACGCCTACGCCGGACTTCGCTGGCGGCACGTCGGGCCCGAGGGCAACCGAGCCATCGCGGTGGCGGGGGTGCCTGGTGATCCTCTCGTGGCCCTGGTCGGTGCGGCCTCGGGTGGCGTCTGGAGGACGGAGGACGGGGGCGCCAGCTGGCGCCCCACCTTCGACGACCAGCCAGCCCAGTCCATCGGCTCCTTGGCGATCGCTCCCACGGCTCCCAACCAGGTGTGGGCAGGCACCGGTGAGACCTTCATCATCCGTCCCGCCCTGGCGATGGGGAACGGGATCTACAAGTCCCTGGACGGAGGCGAATCCTGGCGCCCCATGGGCCTGGAAGCAACGGGGCGAATCGGCCGGGTGGTCGTCCATCCCCAGGATCCCGACGTCGTCTTCGCCTGCGCCCTGGGACACGCCTACGGGCCACAACCGGAACGCGGTGTCTACCGCACCACGGACGGAGGAGAGCACTGGGAACAGGTCCTCTTCGTGGACGAGGGGACCGGGTGCGCCGACCTGGCCATCGACCCGCAACGGCCGGACATCCTGTTCGCGGGACTGTGGTCCCTGCAGGTCGATCCGTGGATGCTGAGCTCCGGCGGAACCGGCGGTGGGGTGTACGTCTCCCGCGACGGAGGAGATTCGTGGGAGAAGGTCGCAGGACGAGGTCTGCCCGGACCCGACGAGATGATCGGCAAGGTCGCGGTGGGAATCGCTCCGTCCGAACCCGACCGGGTGTACGCCCTGCTCGAGCTCGACCACCCCACGCTCTACCGGTCCGACGACGGTGGACGCCGCTGGCGTCTCATGAGCCGGGCCCACGACATGGCCGAGCGCGCCTCGTACTACACGCGCTTCGCAGTGGATCCGGAGGACCCCGACCGCATCTACTTCGCCTCGGTTCGCTTCGGGATGAGTCAGGACGGCGGCGCTTCTCTGGCGGCCGACCCGCCCCGGGGCGGTGGAGACACCCACGACATCTGGATCGATCCCACCGACGGGCGACGCTTCATGGTGGCCGACGATGGCGGCGCCACCATCACGCTCAACCGGGGCAGGTCATTCGAGCGCGTGGTGCTTCCCATCGCGCAGATGTACCACGTCTTCGCCGACAACGAGATCCCGTACAACGTGTACGGCAACCGCCAGGACGGCTGGTCGTACAAAGGGCCTTCGAACTCTCGATCCGGCGGTATCACCGTGGGTCACTGGTCCGGTGTCGGCGGGTGCGAATCGGGCTTCGCCATTCCCGACACCGCCGCCAACAACGAGGTGTGGTCCGGTTGCTATGACGGAGGCCTGGAGTACTTCGACCCCCTCACCGGCCATGCCCGAAACGTCCGCGTGTGGCCCGAGGCCGCGTATGGCTGGCGACCCGCGGATCTCCGATACCGCTGGCACTGGACGTTCCCTGTCGCGGTCTCGCCCCACGACAACAACACCGTCTACGTGGGGAGCCAGCACGTACACCGCACGCGGGACAAGGGCACGAGCTGGGAGGTCATCAGCCCCGACCTGACCCTGAACGACAAGTCGAAGCAGCGCAGCTCGGGCGGGATGACCACGGACAACCTCATGACCTTCGACGGTTCGGTCCTGTACGCTCTCGCCGAGTCACCCCTCGAAGAGGGAGTGCTCTGGTCCGGCAGCAACGATGGCCAGATCCACATCTCCAGGGACGCCGGCCGGACCTGGCAGAATGTGACCGCCAACCTCCCGGAGCTCCCACCGTACGGTCAATTCTCCAACATCGAGCCGTCCCGGCATGATCCCGCGACCGCGTACGCGGCGGTGGATCTCCATCAGACGGGAAACTTCGATCCGTACCTGTACAGGACCGCGGACTACGGTGCGTCGTGGGTCAGGATCGATGGCGGGATCCAGCGCTCCCCCTTCTCCTTCGTCCACGTCGTGAAGGAAGACCCGGTCCGGCCCGGCATGCTCTTCATCGGGACGGACAACGCCGTCTGGTTCACCCTGGATGACGGCGCCCACTGGATGATGCTCCGGAACAACCTGCCGGCGGCGCCGGTCTACTGGCTCACCGTACAGCCATATTTCCATGACCTGGTGGTGGGCACCTACGGTCGGGGGATCTGGATCCTGGACAACATCACGGGACTGAGGGGCCTCGACTCCGAGATGATGGCGCAGGAAGCGACTGCCCTGCCGGTATTGCCCGCCTACCGGTTCTTGACGGTGCAGGGGCTCAAGAGCACGCCCAGCCACGTGCGAGGCCAGGATCCACCCTTCGGCGCTTCGGTGGATGTCTGGTTGTCCGACGCGACGGCCCGTCTCATGGATGTGGAGATCGTGGATGGCGAGGGCAACGTGATCCGTACCCTCCAGCAGCAGGGACAACCGGGGCTCAACAGGATCCAGTGGGACCTACGCTACGAGGCTCCCCGAGCACCCCGACTGCGCACGCCACCCCCCGACATGCCCTGGATCGAGATGGAGCAGGACGGGACGCGACGCCTGCGCACGTGGGACCTGGATCTGGTGGGTGGCCAGGTCGGTCCCCTGGTGGTGCCCGGAGCGTACACCGCCAGGGTCTCCGTCGCGGGGCAGACCCTGGTACGCCCATTACGGTGCTCAAGGATCCGAACACGACAGGGAGCGTCGAGGAGATCCGTCGGCAGGTGGCCCTGTCGCTGGCGCTGCGCGACGACCTGGACGAGATGGGCCGCATGATCGATCGACTGGAGTGGATACGCGAGCAGGTCGAGGATCTCCAGGACCTCACGCGGGTCGAGGCCGACGCGGAAGCGGTGGCCGAGGCCGCCGAGACCTTCAGGGCCCAGCTTCTCGAAGTGGAGGGCCGCCTCTTCGACATCCATCTGTCCGGTGCCAGGGAGGACGCCTTTCGGGCCCCCATGAAGCTCTACGGCCGAATGGCCTCCCTCGGAAGCGACGTGAGCCGTTCCGGTGCGGACTTTGCTCCCACGGTCCAGCAGCAGGAGGTCTATGAGGTGCTGAAGGAGCGATTCGAAGGGGCGAAGCGACTCATGGACCGCTTGTTGGCGGTGGACCTGCCGGCGCTCAACGAGCGTCTTCGCGCCCTCAAGATGCCGGTGATCTCCGACTGAACCGTTGGGTCACACTCGTCCGGGAACGGGGCGAACACGGGCCGGCCCGAGCACGTCCCTCGACACAAGGGGCACGCCCGGCCGGGCGTGCCGGTCGGACCGACGCTCAGTCCTCCAGGAGGGGAGGCTCCTTGGAGTCCTTGACGCCGAGAGCGACGCCGGTTCCTACACCGGCCCCCACCGCGATCGCGGTCCCGGCTCCCACGAGGGGAAGCACCGCGACGATGGGCGCCGCGATCACCGTCGCGCCGACACCCGCCCAGAGGCCCAGGAGCGGCTTCTCGACCAGGTTCGTGTAGCGCAGCCGCTTCCCGACGAACTTCCGCGACTTGATGTGCCCGTAGACGCCAACGACACCGGCGATTCCAGCACCCAACAGCTCGAACATGGTCCCCCCCTTCGGGGTCGTGGATCATCAGGCTCCCGTGTGGCCCTCTACCCTCCCTACGACGCCGGCCCTCCGCGTGTTCCGCCGGCCCCCGTCCCCGGTGCGGCCACGGGCACGCCGACGGGAACCGACACGGAAGTCCATCACGCCTCCGAACCGCGCCCGAGGGCGGCGTGGGCCGCCGCCAGCCGGGCGATGGGCACCCGGAAGGGGGAGCACGAGACGTAGTCCAGTCCCAGCTCGTGGCAGAGGGCGATGCTGGCCGGATCTCCTCCGTGTTCTCCGCAGATGCCCACCTCGAGATCGGCTCGGGCCTCCTTGCCCCGCTGCACGGCCAACGCCATGAGCTGCCCCACACCTTCCCGGTCGATGGTCTCGAAGGGATTCCGGGGAAGCACTCCGCGGCTCAGGTACTCCACCAGGAAGCCCTGCTCGGCGTCGTCCCTGGAGATACCGAACGTCGTCTGCGTCAGATCGTTGGTCCCGAAGGAGAAGAACTCGGCCTCGTCGGCCAGCTCCCCTGCGGTCAACGCCGCCCGGGGGATCTCGATCATGGTCCCGAAGTGATACGGCACCTCTACACCCTGCTCCGTCATGACGGCCTGCGCCTCCCCTTCCAAGGCGGCACGCATCTCCCTCAGCTCGGCCACGTGGGCCACCAGGGGAATCATGACCTCCGGATGAACGTCCACGCCGTCCTTGGCACACCGGCATGCCGCCTCGAAGACCGCACGGACCTGCATCCGGACCAGGCCGGGAATGAGGATGCCGAGACGCACGCCGCGGGTACCCAGCATGGGGTTTTCTTCCCGGAGCGCCTCGACCCGATCGAGGAAGCGCTCCTTGGTGCGAAGCTCATCCAGGGCCCCGTCGATCTCCGACAAGGTGTGGAAGTGCTGCAGTCGGAACTTCAGGTCCGCCATGTCCCGCACGAGGTTGTCGTGACCCGGCAGGAATTCGTGCAGAGGGGGGTCGATCAGGCGGATGATCACCGGAAGGCCGGCCATGGCCCGGAACAGACCGTCGAAGTCGGCGCGCTGCAGCGGCAGGAGGGCCTCGAGCGCGGCCTCCCGGTCCGAGGCGTCCGACGCCATGATCATTCCCTGGATCAGGGGAAGGCGATCCGCCTCGAAGAACATGTGCTCCGTGCGACAGAGCCCGATTCCCTGGGCGCCGTACTTGCGGGCCCGCTCGGCATCCCGCGGGTAATCCGCATTCGCCCGAACTCCCAGCGTCCGGAAGGTGTCAGCCCACTCCAGAAGGGACCCGAGGTAGGGATTCTCCAGATCGGCCATGACCGTGGGGAGCTCCCCCTCGTACACGACGCCACGCGTTCCGTCCAGGCTGACCCAATCGCCCTCCCGCAGCACGGTCTCCCCGACATGCAGCTCGCGGGTCACCAGATCGATATCCATGGCCGCGACGCCCACAACGGCCGGTTTCCCGAACTGCCTCGCCACCAGAGCGGCGTGGCTCGTGCGCCCGCCTCGGCTCGTGAGGATCCCCCTGGCGGCGAGCATTCCGTGGACATCGTCGGGATTGGTGTCGGGGCGGACGAGGATCACGGAGCGACCGTCTTCCCCCGCGACCCGCACCGCCGTGTCGGCGTCGAACACCAGCTGTCCCACGGCGGCCCCCGGAGAGACCGCCAGCCCCTGGGCCAACGGCTCCAACTCAGACGTGCGGCCCGGGTCGAGCTTCGGGTGGAGGAACGCGTCCACCTGCTCGGGAGAGACACGGCGGACGGCCTCTTCGCGTGTGATGAGCCCCTCGTTGGTCATGTCCACCGCGATGCGCACCTCCGCCTCGGCGGTGCGCTTGCTGTCCCGGGTTTGCAGGAGCCAGAGCTTCCCACGCTCGATGGTGAACTCCATGTCCTGCAGGGTGCGATAATGAGCCTCGAGCTTCCGGGCGATCTCGCTGAGCTCGTCGTAGAGATCCGGGAAGCGCTCCCGGAGATGATCGATGGGCTCGGTGGCGCGGATTCCCGCGACGACGTCCTCGCCCTGGGCTCCTTCCAGGAAATCGCCCTCGAGGACCGGCTCCCCGGTGGTCCCGTCCCTGGACATGCACACCCCGGTGGACGAGTTCTCGCCCAGGTTCCCGAAGACCATCGTCTGCACGTTGACGGCCGTGCCGAGATCGTGGGGAATGCCGGCGGCATTCCGGTAGTCGATGGCCCGCTTTCCGTTCCAAGAGCGGAAGACGGCCTCCGTCGCCCGGCGTAGAAGCTCCAAGGGGTCGGAGGGGAACTCGCTGCCGGAAAACGTCCGGATCACACCCTTGTACGCTTCGATGACGGCGATCCAGTCGTCGGCGCCCAGACCTGCATCAGCGGTTACGCCGGCCGCGGCCCTTCGACGCTCGAGGACGTCCTCGAAATGGTGGTCCGGGATATTGAGGACCACGCTCCCGAACATGTGAAGGAGACGCCGAAAGAGGTCGTGAGCGAATCGGGCGTCGCCGGTCTTGCGGGCGATCCCTTCGGTGATCTCGTCGTTGAGGCCCAGGTTGAGCACCGTATCCATCATGCCAGGCATGGAGACCTTGGCACCGGAACGGCAGGAGAGCAGGAGCGGGTCATCGGGGTCTCCGAATCCCTTGCCCGTGCTTTCCTCGAGCGTCGCGATCGCGTCCACCTCCTGTTCCCAGAATCCCTCGGGAAAGGCCCCGCCTGCAGCCAGATAGGCGTTGCAGGCGCGCGTGGTTGCAGTGAAGCCGGGGGGAACGGGGATGCCCAGGCGGGTCATGTCGGCCAGGTTTGCGCCCTTGCCGCCCAGCAGCCCACGTACCTCATCCCACGATCCTGCAACGGCTGCTTCCGCCTGGTCCAGCTCTGAAAACAGGTAGATGTGCTTTTCCACACCAGCCTCCGGAACGTAAATGGGTCAGTTGCCCTCGTCGGGTTCAGTCCAGAACCACGGTCCGCCCGTCCTGAGCCACCATGACGTCGATGCCGAACCGGCGCTCCGCTTCCTTCCGGAGTGCCTCGGCCTCCCGGGGCTCCCCGTGGACAAGATGGATACGACGCGGCGGTCGGGGGAAGCCCTCGATCCAATGCAGCAATTCGCTCCGATCGGCGTGGGCGGAAAGCCCGGGCATGCTGCCCACCTCGGCGCGCACAGCCACGTTCCGACCGTGGATCCTCACCCGGGTCTCCCCACGGAGAAGATCCGCTCCCCGGGTTCCCTCCGCCTGGTGGCCCGTCAGGAGCAACGTGTTCCTCCGGTCCGGTCCGAACGCCTTCAGGTGGTGGAGGATGCGTCCGCCACTGAGCATTCCGGCGCCGGCGATCAGGACCATGGGCCCCACGCGCGCATTCAGCTGCTTGGACTCGTCCACGGATCGGGTATACTCCGCTACGGAGAATGCCCGGGCGCACTGCTCGGCCGTCAGTCGATGGTAGGGATCGTGCTTCAGATAGAGCTCGGTCACATCGATGGCCATCGGACTGTTCAAGAACACCGGCACCCGGGGCGCAGAGCCCGAAGCGAAGATCTTCGACAGGGCGTACAGCACGAGCTGGGCACGTCCCACCGCGAAGGAGGGGATCATGAGCACCCCACCCCGGCGGAGCGTTCTCCTGAGGACCAGGTCGAGAGCATCGACGGGATCGATGAGCGGATGCTCCCTGCCCCCGTAGGTGGACTCCATCACCACCCAGTCCGAGTCAGGGGGCGGTTCCGGTGCCGGGATGAGGAGATCCTCCGGCCGCCCGAGATCACCGGAGAAGAGGACCGACCCACCGGCGGCGGCGATGTGCGCGGAGGCCGCCCCGAGGATGTGACCGGCCTGGGTGTACCGCAGGGTGATCCCACCCAGATCCAACTCCTCGTGGAGAGGATGAGGCCGGAGAAACGGGAGAACTTCCCTGGCGTCGGCCTCCGTGTACAGCGGCTCCGGCCGCGGATGCCGGGAGAAGCCCTTCTTCCTGGCGTAGCGAGCGTCCTCTTCCTGGAGGCGACCGGCGTCGGAAAGAAGAATCTCCGCCAGATCGGCCGTGGGTTCGGTGCAGTGAACGGGCCCTCGGAAGCCCTGCTTCACCAGCGCGGGCAGGTATCCGGTGTGATCGAGGTGGGCGTGCGTGAGCACTACAGCGTCCAGGGACCTTGGGTCGAAGGGGAGTGGCTCCCGGTTTCTGAGTCGCAGGGCCTTGAGACCCTGGAAGAGGCCGCAGTCCACCAGGACCTGCTTCGTGCCCGCCACCAGCAGGTGGCGGGATCCCGTGACCGTGCCGGCGGCCCCGAGGAAGGAGAGGCGCATCAGGTGCCTCCTCTCGCGTCGCCATCGGCCGTGGCCGGTGCGCTCACCGTCTCTCCGCCCTCCTCGTCGTGGGCCCCGGCGGCGGAAAGCACCCGCGCCGCATGTTCCGGTACGTCGGTGAGCTCCACCTCTACGCCCGCGCGGGTCAGGTGCTCCAGGAGCTCGGCCAGGACGTAGGCGCCCGTGAGGTCGATGCGACCGAGGCCCGCGCACTTGATGACCACACGATCCACATCCGGCTCACGACCGAGGTGCGCCAGGATCTCGTCGTCGAGGGCTGGAGCCGAGCCAAACCAGAGCACACCCTGCGGCTCGATGTGGAGCGTGTCTCCATCCCGGCGTGAGGTCACGTCGGGCCGCAGCTCCCGCCACAGGTGGATCGCGCCAGCCAGGAGCATCCCCAGCAGCACCGCCTCTTCCACGTGGGGCGCCAGGGTCAGCGTGAGGACGAAGGTCGTCCACCCGACCATGGCCTGGGGCCGGGAGATCCCCCACAGCTTGATCAGCCCTCGAGGCCGAAACAGGGAGTAGACAGCGGCGATGACGATGCCCGCCAACACCGCGGTGGGGAGCGGTGCCAGCACGTCGGCGAAGGGAAGGAAGAGCAGCACGGTGACGCCGGTCACCAATCCGCTCCACCGGCTCTGGGCCCCGACGAGCCGATTCAGGCTCGACCGGCCGAACGAGCCCCCCACCGGAAAGCCTCCTGTGAGACCAGCCGTGAGGTTGGCCACGCCCTGGCTGATGAACTCCCGGTCGGCGTTCCAGTGCTCCCGGTCCTCGGACGCGAACATCCGCGAGATGGAGGCCGCCTCGGCAAACCCCACCAGCGCGATGACCGTACCCGGGAGGATGAGGAGCGGCAGGCGACTCCAGGGGAGATCGACCGTGAGCGGTGGAAGCCCGACGGGCACGTCGCCCACGACGGATCCCGAATAACCAGTGACGATCGAATAGCCCATGCCCGCGGCCACGGCGAGTAGCACACCAGGGGTGAGGGGGTGAAGCCTCCGTCCTCCGAGGATGAGCAGGATCGTCGTGAAGGCCAACCCCACCGACGTCCACTCCCAGGTCGTCGGGTGGGAAAGCGCCCACGTGCCTCGCGCCAGCACCGTCCCTGAGGGAGCGTCGCTCCCCAGAGCTCCGGGGATCTGCGAAGTCAGGATGAGGATGGCCGCCGCGGCGGTGAAGCCTGCCATCAGGGGCCGGGACATGAGGTAGGAGAGCCAACCCGCCTTGAGCATGCCCACCGCGATGCGCACCACGCCCACCACCACGGCCAGAAGAGCCGCGAGCCCCACGTACCGGGCCGAGCCGATGTCCGCGAGGGGCACCAGCGTTCCCAGGGTGAGGAGGGCCGTAAGAGCCGCAGGGCCCGTCTGCAGGTAGGGTGACGATGCGAAGAACGCCGCCAGGATCGGCGCCAGCGAAGCGGCATACAGTCCGTGGTGTGCCGGCATTCCCGCCAGCTCCGCGTACGCCATCGATTGGGGGATGAGCACGAGCGCGACGCTCACGCCGGCCAGGGCGTCCCTCGGAGAGAAGCGGTGCTCGGGAGCTCTTTTCAGTGGCGTCATGGGGGAGAAGAATGTCGGATTTCGGAGGACGCCTCCGGGGCGGCCATGTCCGCTCTGCCCTGCCGCGCGAGCTCGCGGAGAAGGGACCCGGTGGCTGCCGCGCGATCGGCCCAGAATCCGGCAACGACCCCGAGCGTGCTCTGGCGTCGGCGGTGCTCGTCGGCGTCCCTCTGGGCCCGCCGTGCGATGTGCTCCAGGACGGTCTCCGGTTCCTGAGCGAGCAGATGCTCCAGAATGTAGCGTCGCTCACCCAACCTCAGGCCCAGCTCCAGGTCACCAGCCAGCTCCGCGAGGTCAGCCCGGGTGAGGATAAACCCGGTGCGTACGGGGGTGAACAACTCGCTGAGGAAGCCCTTCCCGCCCTTCGTTCGGGGGTCGGCGAGGCCCGGCGCGTCCCGGAGATGGCTCGGCAGCACGTCCGGGCTGCCCTCCAACCGGAGCCTTCCCTCCAGGGTCTCCAGGAGAAGGGCCGCCCAGCGGCCGAAGAACCCCGGGTCCAGCTCACGGATACGCTGCAGATAGGGAAAGCACCAGGAGGCCAGGTGCTCATGCAAGAGGGCAGTCGCGGCGCGGTGCGCGAGCTCCGAGCCGGCGCCTTCCACGCGTTCCGCTTCGGCCAACAGCCCGGCGTAGAGACCCAGCAGCGCACCCAGGTGGTCCGGCTCGGCAGGGGGCGGTCGCCCCACGGCACGCCAGAACCCCCCGATCCGACTTCGTGCCTCCCCGCCCAGCATTCCTTCGGGGCCCAGATAGACCGACGCGTAGGGATACAGCTGAAAGAGGAAGAGCTCGGCGTAACGCGTGTGATCCGGCACGTGCCCCAGATCCAGGGCTTCGGCGATCCCGACGTGCTCGGGCCCCGGGGGCTCGGACAGGACGCCCAGGGCCCGGATCACCTCCACCGGGGCCGAGTCGCGTCGGGGGAGGTCCGGCGTCTCCTCCTCCATGCCGATCCTACGACTCCGGAGGTGCAGACGCCGGAAGCGAATACGCCGCCCGCTCCGGGCGGACGGGACGCAGCATCCACCAGGGACGTCGTGTCCCGTCGGGTGAATGGCGGCCGGCTGGGCGGGTCTTCTCCAGCCACTTCTTGTAGACGGCGGACGATCTCGACGTGTCCACGGATACGTCACCGCGGCGGTCCCCCTGCTCCGCCGGCCGGATGCGCACCGCCTGGTGCCAGCAGTGCATCCCCGAGACGGGGTCGGGATGGACTCCGTGGGTGAGATTCTGATGCACGCCCAGGTCGGTCCACCACATGCGCAGGGTATCGGGGTCGGACGACGGGAACGGGCCTCCGGCAGCCTGGATCTTCATGTCCCACTCCCCGCCATCCCGGTCCAGGCGCACGGTCGACATTCCCATTCGCTGACCCTCCTGTCCCTCCGGCTTCCATCGACCCATGTGGTGGGAGCACGCGACCACGCCGGGGCGGATGCCTTCCGTGATCCATGCCCTGACCACGAAATACCCGGTCTCGGTCTCCACGCGGACCAGGTCTCCCGTGCTTCCGATCCGCAGGCGTGTGGCATCCGTCGGGTGGATCCACAGCGGATTCGTGTGGGCGATCTCGTCGAGCCACTTGGCGTTGGCGCTCCGGGTGTGGATCTGGACCGGGACCCGGAACGTGGTGATCAGGGGCATCTGATCCCGGTCGAGGTTCTGCGGGTGAATATGGCTCTTGATGTAGGTGGGGAGGGCGAGCTCGGGCCAACCCCAGTCGTGCAGCGTGCGGGACCAGAACTCGAGGCGGCCGGTCGGGGTGGGCCATCCCCGGAGGATCTCCCCGTCGATCCGCACGCCCACACGCCGGCGGCCCTCGGGATCCGGATCGATCTTCGTGCCGCCCGGCGCCTTCGGGCTCGGCGGCGCGGGAGCCCGGGTGTACACGCGCCCCGCTTCGTCGACACGGACGTCCTCCAGCTCCGAATCCGGCACCTTCTGCTCATAGACCCGGCCGACCTTCTTCGTCACCTCGAACGCGCCGTAGCGACGCATGTATTCCAGGGGCGTCAGGCCCTCGCCCGAGGCGGCCTCGGGCAACCCCGGAACGGTGTTCTCGAACATCCACCCGTAGTACTCGTCCACGGACATCTTCTCGCCGGGCTGCTTCCTGGATTCGAAAAACTCCCGGATCCCGAGGGAGCCGTCGGGATCGATGCGCCACGTCAGATCGATCCAGAACTCGTTCTCCTCCCAGACCTCCCCCGGGTTCACCTCGCGGGTGTCCGTGACCTCCTCTCCGAGCCGCCCCCGGGCTGCGCGCAGAACCGGTTGCCGAAAGCCGATCCACTGACCGTCGTACTGCTCGTACGACGTCAGATCGTGACGCTCCGAAGAATGCCCCATGGGCAGCACGTAATCCGCGAAGTACGCGGTCTCGTTCCACGTGGGCGTCAACGCCACGTGCAGCCCGATCCTCGACTCGTCCGTCAGCATCTCGATCCAACTGAACCCGTCGGGGTTCGTCCACACGGGGTTGTAGACGCGCGTGAAATACACATCCACGTACCCGTCCTGATCCTTCATCAGGTGCGGCATGAGGAACGACATCTCCATGAGCGCCAGAGGATACTCCCCAGGCCAGAGGACCTCGTTCCACCGCTTCGGATGCTGTCCGGGCAGACGCACAGGACGAGGCACGAACTTGTTCCAGGAGTTCGGATAGGTGCCTCCGGGGGTCGCGAGGGCGCCGAGGAGCGCATTCAGCATCAGCAGCGTCCGCGCGACCTGCCAACCGCCCAGATTTCCCGATCCGGCGCTGCGCCAGTTGTGGGTCGACAGCCGCGTCCCGGCCGACGAGATGATCTCGGCGACCCGCCGCAGCTTGTCCGCAGAAATGCCCGACTCGGCCGCAGCGTACTCGAACGTGTAGTCTTCGTACTCCTGCTCCAGCGCTGCCTCGAACTCCTCGAAGGAGGCGTCCGGGCTCGCTCGGACCGCGCCCATGTATTCCCGCCAGTTCCACCACCGGCGGACGTACTCCCGGTTGTACCGACGGTCGCGGATCATCCAGCTGGCCACCGCCAGGAAGATGGCCGGTTCCGAGCCGGGATAGGGTGCCAGCCAATGGTCGGCGTGCGTCGCCGTGTTGGACAGGCGCGTGTCCAGGACGATGAGCTTGGCTCCGTTCCTCTTCCCCTCCATGATCCGCTGAGCGTGGGGGTTGAAGTAGTGCCCCGTCTCGAGGTGGCTGCTCACCAGGACGATCACGTTGGCGTTGGCATGGTCCGGGCTGGGACGATCCATGCCCATCCACCAGTGGTAGCCGGCCCGGGCGCCGCTGGAGCAGACGTTCGTGTGGGAGTTGTGCCCGTCCACGCCCCAGGCCGCCAGCATCCGTGTCGTGTAGCCGTCTTCTCCCGGACGCCCCACGTGGTACATCACCTCGTTGTGACGATCCTCCTCCATGGCGCGGCGAATGCGTCCGGCGAGGTCGTCCAGCGCTTCGTCCCAGGTGACCCGCGTCCACTTCCCCTCCCCTCGGGCGCCTGACCGCTTGAGGGGGTAGAGAATGCGGTCCGGATCGGTGATCTGGTTCAGCGTGGCCGGACCCTTTCCGCAATTACGGCCGCGCGAGCCCGGATGCTCGGGGTTGCCCTCGAACTTGCGCACCTGGAGGGTGTCCCGGTCCACGTATGCCAGAAGGCCACAGGCCGACTCGCAGTTGAAGCAGGTCGTCGGCACAAGCATGTACCGCTTCTCCACACGCCGGGGCCACGACTTCGAATCCAGCTCCACCCAGTCGTTCCAGCGCTCCTTGGGAGGGAACGCGGCCAGGTGGATTCGGCTGGATCCGGGATAGAACGTCTCTCCCCTGCGCTCGACCTCGGAGCGGGCGGCGGAGACGCGACGGTTCAGCTCGTTGAGATCCATGGACGTCAGAGGTCGCTAGGCCAGCGGGACCGATTGGCCCGCCTGGACGTAGGCATGCTCGAAGAGAAGAAGGCCCAGCAGAGCGCACGCGCCCGCCGCAGGAGGAGTCGCGCCCGCCAGGGCCAGGGCCACCACCGACAACACCAGTCCACCCCAGAAGAACCCGGCGTAGCGACCCCGCAGCATGTTGCGGGCGGCCAGAGCGGCGTGGGCCGTGGGATGGCCCATGGTGGCCTCGCTCACCGCCAGGGCGAGATGGAGCACGAGGGCCAGGCCGAAGAACCCCACGAGAGGACCATCGAGCTCCGGCAGGGGATTCACCAGAAGCAACACACCGCCGCCGGCCAGAAAGGCCTGCACCCCGAGGTGGGCGGGAAGCAGGGGGCTCTGCCACAGATCTCGCGCCCGTGCCTGGGCGAGCAGGTAGGCGGTATACACCGCCGCCATCAGGGCAAGCGGTCCCCCGATCCACGCGAGACGTGGGGTCACGTCGGCCCTGCCGGCTACGGTCGCACCCAGATGGGCGGCCAGGAGAGCGCCGTAGGCCGTGATGATGAACCCCCCGCGCACGAGCCAGCTCCGTGGTTGTGGCTTGAGAAGGACCATCCAGAACCGCTCCGGACGCTCGAGGTCCCACACGAGGATCAGCCCCGTGGCGACGAGGCCCACCAACCCGATGGTCGGGGCGTACCACCCCCACAGGGCCGAAGTCCAGGGCAGCAGGCCGAGGACCGCCAGCAGGAGTGGCATGAGGTAGCCCCCCGCAGCGATCGACTTCGTGAACGTGTAGAGGCTCACCCGCCAATCCCACGGGGCGCGGTGGGGAATGTCATAGCTGAGAAGCGCAGCGGCGGAGCTGTTCCACGGTCCGGGGTGTCCGGAGGGGACCTGATGGGACACGTTTCCCTGCTCGCTCCAGAGGTACAAGCCCCCCTCGGGGCGCCGCGCCGCCAGCGGATCCAACGTCACCTGGTCCCCACCGAGATAGTAGAGCTTCGGTCGGGTCTCCTTCTCCGGCCTACGGACGGTGACCGCGTCCCGATGGATGATCTCGCTCACGGCCGAGAGCGGGTCGTTCATGTCCCCGACCAGAAGCGCCTGGGTGGGGCACACGACCACGCAGGCAGGCTCCAGGCCGACGTCGATTCGATGAGCGCAGAAGTTGCACTTCTCGGCGGATCGGTCGTCCGGATTGATGAAGATGGCGTCGTAGGGACAGGCCGCGATACATGCCTTGCACCCGATACAGATCGCCTTGTCGAAGTCCACGATGCCGTCGGGTCGCTGGTGCATCGCCGCCGTCGGACAGGACGCGACGCACGGCGGATCGGCGCACTGGTTGCAGCGCGTCACCTGAAAGGAGCGGCGAGCCTGGGGAAACGCGCCCGAGTCCACGTACTTCACATACGTGCGCGTCACCGAAAGGGGCACCTGGTTCTCGGACTTGCAGGCCGTCGTGCACGCGTGGCAACCGATGCACCGGGTATGGTCGACGACCTTCGCCCAGGCGGGGGTCGTCTCCGGGAACGCGACCTCGGTGGAGCGCATGACCACGGTCTCGGGTTCGGGGGGAGGGGACCCCTGAAGCTATCGCCCCGGCCGCTCTGCCGCACGGTGAGGAAGCCTGCCTTCCACTGCCCCGCGAGGGGGCGTGACCGGGAGCTTCCGAGGGCACGGAATCCACCCCCGCGGCGAATCGGGCTTTTCCCCACAGAACCCACGGTCTCACCGGGCCATACTTGAAACAGAAGGTTGCAACATCGTTTCAGGAGTCTCGATGCCCCATCCGCACGATCGATCCGAATCCGATTCCCAGGCCCTCCCCGCCGTGGCGGATCTCGCCGACCTGGCCTACTTCCGGGTGGACGCCGATCGGAACGTGGTGGCCATCAGCTCGGCCATGGAACGCCTCACCGGTTTCCATTCCCACGAAGTGCTGGGGCGCTCCTGCCTGACCCTCAACCGGTGCGAGCAGTGCCTGAAGGACTGTGGGGTGTTCCGACGCGGAGCTCTTCGCGACGCCCGGCTCACGCTCTTCCGGGCGGACGGCTCGCAGGTGGAGGTCCTCAAGTCCGGACGCGTGTTCCGGGACGAGGCCGGCAACATCACCGGCGCCGTCGAGGTGGTCCGACCCGTAGCCAACGGATCGATCCGACCGGGGCCCAAAGGACCCCCTCCCGAGGTCGACTCGATCTTGAGGGGCATCGGCCGCCTGTTCGTCGTGGTGGACGAGGTGTTCCGCGTCGTGGCCCACGGCGCGTCCCTGGAGGAGGTGACGGGGATCCCCGGCGAACGACTCCCCGGCATGGCCCTGGAGGATCTCCTTGGGCCCGAGCTCTTCGGGGAGCAGTCGACGTTTCGGGCGACGGTCGAATCAGGCGAGCGCATGGAAGGCTGGGCGGCCCGCCTTCAGGGAGCCGACGGAACGGAGATCCCGGTTTCGTTCAGCGTCGGCCAGATGGACGCCGGAGAGTCCTGCGGCGGTCTGGGCGGCCGATACGTGGTCATGATGCGCCCCGAAACGGATCGGGCGTCCACGTCGGAGTTCCACGGGCTCGTGTCCCACTCTCCCGCGATGCAGAGGATCTTCCGCCTCGTGGAGCTCCTCCGGGACAACGATTCCACGGTCCTCGTCACGGGAGAGAGCGGCACCGGAAAGGAGCTGATCGCCGGGGCCCTGCACGCCACCTCTCACCGGCGCGATGGCCCGTTCGTAGCGGTGAACTGCGCGGCGATCCCCCCGGAGCTCCTGGAGAGCGAGCTCTTCGGGCACGTTCGCGGCGCCTTCACCGGTGCCGTGAAGGACCGCGCGGGACGGTTCGAGCTCGCCGACGGGGGCACCCTGTTTCTCGACGAGATCGGTGACCTCGCGCTGTCGCTCCAGGCGAAGATCCTGCGCTTCCTCCAGGAGCGTACCTTCGAGAGAGTGGGGGATTCCCGCACCCGAACCGTCGACGTTCGGGTGATCGCGGCCACCCACGTGAACCTGGTCCAGGCTGTCTCGGAGCGCCGTTTTCGGGAGGATCTGTACTACCGCCTGCGTGTGGTGCCGCTGCACATCCCCCCTCTTCGAGAGCGCCGCGAAGACCTGGACCTCCTCATACGACACCTGCTCCAGCAGATCGGCCGGGAGCGGGGCAGGTCCCTGCGTCTGGCCCCTCCCGCGAGCCGCGCCCTCTTCACCTACCCCTGGCCCGGGAATGTGCGGGAGCTGAAGAACGCCCTCGAATACGCCACAGCGGTGTGCGAAGGCCAGACCATCCACGTGGCTGATCTGCCCCGGGAGATCGGGCTGCCAACGGCTCCGAGAGCAGGCCACGCCACCGCCGCACCTCTCCCCCCCGGGAGCCCCGACCAGACCGGGGCGACCCCGGCCCCGCAGGATCATTCCGTCCACGCTCCTCCGACTCTCCGGTCCGAGCCCCACGAGGCACGTCGGATCCGGGCGGCGCTGGAGCAGGCCCAATATCGGCGAGCCGAGGCGGCCTCCCTGCTGGGGATCAGTCGCACCACCCTCTGGCGAAAGATGCGCGAGTACGGCATCTAGCCGCCCGTCCGGGCTCTTCGTGAAACAAACAGTTGCAGACGTTCCAGATTGTTGCAACATCGTGTTTCAGATCGGGTGGGTTCGCGCTGGACCGGGTCGGCTCCGAGATCCGTAACTGATTCTCGCACAAGCACTTCAGAGCATCCCCCCCAGGGCTGGCACCGGCCCTGCCCTGCTGTGCCACCGGAACGGCCGCGGCCCCACCGGCGCGGCGCCTCGACCCCACCGACCTGGAACCCATGAAGAACCTGGTGATACTCGGAGGAGGCACGGCCGGCACCATGATGTCGGCGAAGCTGCGTCGGGCCCTCGATCCCGAGGAGTGGTCCATCACCGTGGTGGACCAGGACGATCGTCACGTGTACCAGCCGGGGCTGCTGTTCATCCCCTTCGGCATCTACCGGACGCACGACGTGGTGAAGCCGCGATCTCGCTACGTGCCGCCCGGAGTGGATCTGATCCTCTCGGCCATCGACGTCGTCGACTCCGACAACGACAAGGTTCGGCTGGTCGACGGGTCCGAGTTGAGCTACGACTTCCTCGTCATCGCCACCGGAAGCCGGATCGTCCCCGGAGAGACGGAGGGATTGACCGGCCCCGGCTGGAACAGGAACACGTTCGACTTCTATACCCTCGAGGGTGCCTCCCAGCTCTTCTACGCGCTGGAGCGATTCGAGCAGGGGCGACTGATTCTGAACGTGGCGGAGATGCCCATCAAGTGCCCTGTGGCTCCGCTCGAGTTCCTCTTCCTGGCCGACTGGTTCTTCCATCAAAAGGGGATCCGCGACCAGATCGAGCTGGTGTACACCACGCCCCTGGACGGCGCGTTCACCAAGCCTCGGGCTTCCGCTCTCCTGGGCGGACTGCTCGAAGAAAAGAACGTCAAGGTCGAGACGGTCTTCAACGCGTCCGAGGTCGACGGTGAGAACCGGATCCTGTCCAGCTGGGACGGTCGGGAGCTCCGCTACGACCTGCTCGTTACCATCCCGACGAACATGGGCAGCGAGGCAGTGGAGCGGTCCGGATTGGGCGACGAGCTGGGATTCATTCCCACGGACCCCCACACCCTCCGGTCCAGGGAGCTGAAGAACGTCTTCATCCTGGGAGATGCCACGGACCTGCCGTCGTCCAAGGCGGGCTCGGTGGCCCACTTCCAGGGCGACATTCTCGAGAAGAACATCCTCCGGGCCATCGACGGACGTCAGCTGTGCAACGATTTCGATGGGCATGCCAACTGCTTCATCGAGACGGGCTTCGGCAAGGCCGTCCTCATCGACTTCAACTATGACACCGAACCCCTGCCGGGACGGTTTCCCCTGCCCGGCGTGGGGCCCCTCAGCCTACTGGGCGAGAGCGAAGCCAATCACTGGGGCAAGATGGCCTTCCGCTGGGTCTATTGGAATCAGCTCCTCGCCGGAAGGGAGCTGCCGTTCGTCGACTCGAACATGTCCATGCTGGGCAAGTGGAGCTGACCATGACCGTTGCCGACGTGATGGACCTCGACGCGAGGTCGAGCGAGACCCGGGAGATCCTCGACGAGCTGAAGAGCATCGGCCGGAAGCTCGATCGCATGGAGGGAATCATCGACGCCGTCACCCACCGGCTGGAAAGCCTCGAGGACATGCGCGAGGACCTGTGGCCGATGGTGCAGGGAGCCTCCCACCAGATCTCGGTGAAGCTCCACGATCTGGAGCAGAGGGGAGCCGTGGGCTTCGCGAAGGAAGCATTCAGGGTCGGGGAGCGTATCGCCACCTCGTTCAGCGAGGAGGATGTCCGGCAGCTGGGGGAGAACGTGGTTCACATCCTCCATACCGTGCGGAGCCTCACCCAGCCCGAGGTGCTCGAGCTGGCTGACCGCGCGGCCGCGGCTGTCCAGGAAAACGATGCCCATCCAGTGAAGAGGATGAGCCTCTGGAGGGCCATGCGGGATCCAGAGATCCGTCGGGGCATGAGCCTGATGTTGACCGTGCTCCGGGAAATGGGACACGAAGGAAACGCCAAGAACCAGGCGGTCGCCGCCGCCGTAGCTGTCGCCGAGTAAGGAGAACGACCATGACCACCGTGTTGATGGCGGGACAGAACATCGAAGTGGACAAGGAGGGGTTCCTTCTGAATCCGGATCAGTGGACCCCTGAGATGGCTGTCGACCTCGCCGCCGAGAACGGCATCGAGCTCACCGAAAAGCACTGGCAGGTCATCGACTTCTGCCGGCGAAGCGCCGCGGAAAAAGGGGCTTCACCCACCGTCCGCGGGATCACAAAGGGCACCGGTATCTCCACCAAGGAGATGTACCAGCTGTTCCCGAAGGGCCCGGGAATCCTGTCCGCCAAGATCGCCGGCCTCTCGAAGCCCAGGGGGTGCATCTGACATGAGCGCCACACTCGAGCAGGAAGTCCTGGATCAGTCCGCTGAGCACGAGGTGACCCGCAAGGTCGCCATCATCTGCTCGAAGGGGAGCCTGGACATGGCCTACCCGGGCCTGATCATGGCGAACGCCGCCCGCATGATGGGCATGGAGGCCATGATCTTCTTCACGTTCTGGGGCCTGGACATCATCAACAAGAAGAAATCGGACCGGCTGCACGCGGGGATGCTCGGCAACCCCTCCAGCCCCATGCCCCATTCGCTCATGGGACTGCCGGGAATGGAGGCGTTCGCCACCAGGATGATGGTCAAGAAGATGGACGATCTCGATATCCCTCACGTTCCGGAGATGCTGGAGATCCTGGATGACGCCGGAGCGGAGCTGTATGCGTGTCAGCTGGCCATGGAGATGTTCGACCTCACCCTGGAGGACCTGGTGCCCCAGGTGAAGGAGAGCCTCACCGCCATGGACTTCTGGGAGAAGGCCGAAGGCGCCCAGGTGGTGTTCGTCTGACGGATACATTCTCCTATGCGCCTGACGGCATGTAGGAGATCACGACCATCCCGGCGCGGGGGTTCCCGTGAAGGGGTGGATGGGCCCGGAGACGGGCCCCCCGCCTTCAGGAGTGTTGGCAGGGTACGCGCGAGACCCGGACGCCTCGAGGCGTCCGGGTCTCCGTGTCTCGCCCGAGATCCTCCAATCAGGGCACCGGCGCGCCACCCCCGTTCGGCGCGTAGGCCTCCAGCCCGTCGACGAGCCAGCGCGCCAGGTACGTCCGGTCCCGGACACCTTCAGCCCCGGATCGGTACACCGCCCGGAGGACGCGGTCCAGAGTCGCCTCCAACCGGGCCTGAGTCTCCGGATCCCGCCCGGCCGCCTCGATGACAGGGTCGGCCGACAGCCGCTGTCCCCGGGCCGGCTCGTACGTGATCTGGCCTTCGACCTCAGCGAGCTGCGCGTCGAGGGACAGGGCCGCATCCGCCAACTCGAGCACACGCCGATAGTGCTCCGTCCGTGCGGCGGCGCCCGCCTCGAAGTCCTCCAGCGCGGCCGCCATCCGCAGGGAGCGCAGGGGGCCGGTCATGCCCGCCCGAGCCGCGGCAGCCAGGTAGGCCTCACGATACAGGCGGCTTTCCTCGGCTCGAGCCGTCTCGACATAGGACCGGAACCGCTCCCAGAACTGACGCACTTCGGGGAAGGCGCTGGGCTCGGCCAGATAGGAGCCTTCCAGCCATGCCCGCGGTACCGCTCCGAACTCGAAGGAGGCCCCGAGACCATCCACCGCCTCGACGAACCCTGCATACGCCCTGGCCCGTATCTGCTCCTCTGATGCGGACACAGGCCGACGTGCTTCATCAGCATCCCCGGCGACGGGCTCCGCGGCGTCGGCACGGAACTCGGGTCGGGCCACGGCCACAGAGGCCAGTAGAGCGACCACGGGAAGGACCAGGGCAAGCAACCAGTCCCGTCTCCCCCGCTCCCGGCGACGCGGAGGCGGAGAGGGGCGGGCCGGCGAGGTCCGATCGTGTACGGGGGGCAGGGGCCGGGAGGCTGAGGTCCTGCGGGAGCCCCTTCGGCGTCCGGGATCCAAGAACAGAGTGGAATCGGATCCGGGCACCCTGACCGCGCCATCCTGAACGAAGTCGGGCACCAGGTCATGGTCCCTGCCCCGCTCCTCCTCGAGCTCGGCGATGAGGCTCTCGGTCTCCGCCTGGGCGGACGTGGGCTCCGGCTCCAGGATGTCGAACGACGGCAGGTCCGATGAGATCTCCTCGGCCCGGCCCGGCTCCGTCTTCCCGTCCTCGGGGCCCGCCGTTCCCTCGAGAGACTCGGTCGCCTGCCGCACCAGCGAGTGGCTCCGGGCCGGCGCCCACTCACCGGTGACGGAGTCGAACACCAGGTCTTCGGGACGCACGCTTCCCGCGCGGACCATCTCGACGAGGGCCTCCAGGGTCTCGATCTGGATTTCCCGGCCGTCTCGGGTTTTCACGCGGAATCTGCCGTTCATCTCCCCCGCCTTCTCGCCAGCGGCACGCAACGTCGCTCACTATCCAGTATTGCCCCCTCTGGACGAGCGGCACAAGCAATCCCTTCCCCGTGAAGCCGGACCCCGCGGGGCCGGGTCAGAGGGCTACCGGGTTTCCCTCCCGATCTCCCGGCGAGCCTGCTCCACCTGCTCCACCAGAGCGGTGCTGAACCGTCCGCTGTTGAGGTCGAACCAGGCGGCCCAGGAGGGAGTCCGCACGTGTTCCTTGAGCGTGCTCCGGTAGCTCTCCCACATCTGGTCATCCAGGGCGCCCACCCGGTGTTGGTACACGAGGTTGCCGAAATGTCGGTATACGGCCGTCATGTAGGCGTCCCACCGAACCCGCTCCGTAGGGGTGAGACCCTGGGGATCCACCTCCGCCCTGTAGAGAAAATCGGCGAACTCGGAGTCGCGAAACGAATGCTCCAGAAGTCGGATGCTGTTCTGCACCATCGAATTGAAGGACGCGGCCCGTACCGAGGTCGTGTTCTGACTCATCTGCTGGGCCAGATAGACCAGGGAGATGACGACGCCGATCGCCCCGACGAACTCGCCCAGGTTTCCCAGCGCTTGGAGGGTGGCCATGGATGGGGTTGAGCGCCGTTGCAGTGGGTTGGAGCCAGCGGGGAAGGTCAGTCGTCTCGGGAAGACCTTGGAAGATATCGGACATAGGTCGCGAGTCGAGCCCCTTCCGAAAGATCCCGTCTACGCCGGCGACGCCGGAGCCCCCGCGTCATGGCCACGGACGAGCCCAGCGTCGTGCCCTCAACGCAACAGCTCGTCCAGCAGGAAGAAATCGGTGAGCAGCGCCCGAAGGTGGATGTTCGCATTGAGGTTGTCGACGAGTTGCGAGCTCACCGCCGGTTGGGCCGCCACGAGGCGGAGCGCGGCGTGGCAGGCTGCAGCATCCCGCTCCACGACATCCACGAAGTCTCCCCAGCCATCCACAGGCTCGAGCGCCTGCGACTTCACCAACGCCCGAAGGCAGGCACCGATGCCATCGACCGCTTCCGTGGCGCGATCGAGAGAATCCCTCAGCTGGCCTCCTGATTTCGAAGCGCGGTGGTCCGCGACGCCCTGGGCGGCGTAGGCCAGGAAGAACTCGTATGCCTCCTCCAACGCCTCCACCCGACCCGCGATATCCTCCCTGAGGGACATGAGGCTATTTGACCACCCAGCGGTCGGGGTCGTGGTGCGTGAGATAGCGGTCCCGAGTGATCCAGCCTCGGATCATCGACCAGGTGATCCACCGTTTCTCCGGGCGGATGGCGAAGTAGACGTGGGCGGCCACGAGCCCGATGAGCGCGACACCGGCCAGACCGTGAACCACGTAGAGCACCCCCCACGTTCCGTCGGAAAGCAGATAGGGATTCCGGGTCCAGAAGGGAGTGTCGATCCTCACCATCATCAGCAGGCCCGTCGCGAGCGCCGCCACGGTGACCAGGACGACCAGGTGGTGGTAGAGCTTGTGGTCGGCCGGGTATTTGCCCGCACGGGGGCCCGGGCGCGCTCGCGGGTCCATGGTGTGGCGAAGCTCGGCGAACCCTTCCCGAACGTCCCGGACACCGAAGCTCATGGACCAGAAGTCCTGCCACAGCACCGAATGGACCACGTGGTAGACGACCGCAGCCAGCAGAACGAGGCCGGCGATCCAGTGGATGGCCACCCAGGGAAACTGCAACCCCAACACCGGCACGAACGCCGTCACGAGGAGCGCGAGCATGGCCAGGGACATGGTCCAGTGGAAGGCCCGGGCGGCCAGGGAGTGTCGCTGGATTCGCTCGGGAAGGGCCCCGGCGCGGGGTTCCTCGGACGCTTCCCCGTCCGGCGCCTCGCCAGGCCCGCCGCCACGTGAGCGGACAGCCACCCACAGGGGATGGAGGACCACGAACGCCAGCGAGAGGATGAGGGCGAGCCACACGAGATCCCAGCCGATCCCGATGAGGACCTCCTGTCCCCAGGGGTTGGCTCCCCTGCGAAGGATCTCCATCAGGTGACGCTCCTCACGGCCCGGCGGACCAGATTCCGCATGAGGGCCACCTTGTACCGATTGTGCCGGAGGGGCTTCGCGCCTTCGACGGCCATCTCTCCCGCCGCCAGGGCGCTGTCCTCTCCCGTGGCAGCCCCGCTCAGGGCCTGTTCGACGGCGTGGAGTCGGAGCGGGTAGGGAGCCACGCCGTTCACCACCAGGCGGGCGTCCTGGATGTGACCTCCGTCGGCACGGAAGGCTCCCGCCACCGAGACCAGAGCGAAATCCCAGGACCCACGGTCCCGAACCTTCTCATAGTAGAAGTGGGACCCCGCCCACCTTCCGGGAAGACGGATCCTGGTCAGGAGGTCCCCGGGCTTCAGCACCGTCATGCGTGTGATATCGATGGCGGGGCCCACGAAGTAGTCCTCGGCGTCGACCCTCCGCTCTCGACTGCCGCTCCGGATGTCGAGAACGGCATCCAGAGCAATCAGCGCAGGAGCCGTGTCGGAGGGGTTCACCGCCACGCACCGGCTGGCGCCCACGATACAGTGTTCCCGGTTCATCGCCTGGGGCGCCGATGCGTAGCACGTGTTCCCTCCGGCCCGATAGCACGGCCAGCCACTTCGGTAATACCAGCACCGTGTGTCCTGGGAGATGTTCCCTCCCAGGGTCCCCTGGTTCCGGATCTGGGGCGTCGCCACGTGGCGGGCGGCGTCGGCGAGCAGCGCATAGTCCGAGCGGACCGCGTCGTGACGCTCGACGTCGGTCAGGGACGTCAGCGCTCCGATGGTGAGGCCGTCCGCCGTCACCTGAACGCCCCGGAGCTCGGCCACGGCGCTCAGGTCGACCACGGCCCTGGGACGCTTGATCCGGTCCTTGAACCAGTCCATGGAATCCAGGCCGCCTGCCAGGACCCACGCGTCCGGTCCGTGC
>JARRLD010000003.1:46180-59112 GCA_037387345.1 Gemmatimonadota bacterium | reverse complement strand
GCGAGCACATCGCGGTGATCGCCAGCACCGAGAGATCCAGCCCCCCCATCTCCTCGGGAACCTCGGCCATGAAGATCCCCAGCTCGGCCGCCTTCTTGAACAGCCCCCGACTGGTTTCGGGGTCGCGGGCTACCAGCTTGTCCATGGCCGGACTGATCTCCCGTTCGGCGAACTCCACCAGGGAGCGGACGAGCATGCGCTCCTCCTCCCCCAGGTCGTCGGGGGTCACCACGTCCGCCGGGTCCGTCGGCCCAATGAGGAACGAAGCGCCGCGCTCGGAACGATTCGTCAAGTCAATCTCCCGCTGCCTTCCAGGAGCTCACGAAGAGGTCGCGGTTCAGTCGGGCAATGAAGTCGACGCTGATGCCCTTCGGGCAGGCTTCCTGACAGGCGCCGTGATTCGTGCAGCTCCCGAAGCCCTCTGCGTCGTGCTGGGCGACCATGTCCAGGACGCGCGTATACCGTTCGGGTTGGCCCTGCGGCAGCAGCCCGAGGTGGCTGACCTTCGCCGCGGTGAACAGCATTGCCGAGGCGTTGGGACACACCGCCACGCAGGCCCCGCATCCGATGCACTGGGCCGCGTCCATGGCCAGATCCGCATCCCGCTTCCGGATGGGGACCACATTGGCGTCCTGCGCGCTCCCCGTGCGGACGGAAATGTAGCCTCCCGCGTTGATGATGCGGTCCAGGGCCGTCCGATCCACGACCAGATCGCGGATGAGCGGAAAACCCGTGGCTCGCCAGGGCTCGATCCAGATGTGGTCACCGTCGTTGAAGAGCCGCATGTGGAGCTGACACGTGGCAGTCATCGAGCTCGGGCCGTGCGGCACGCCGTTGATCATCATGCCGCAGGTGCCGCAGATGCCCTCGCGGCAGTCGTGCTCGAAAGCGATGGGCTCCTTTCCCTCCCTGGTGAGGGTCTCGTTCACCAGATCCAACATCTCCAGGAACGACGCGTGCTCGCTGATCTCGTCTGCCTGATACGTCTCGAAGCGGCCCCGGACCTCGGGCCCGTCCTGCCGCCAGACGTGGAGGGTGAGGTTCATTACTTGTAGCTCCTCGTGGAGAGCGGCACGTAATGGAACTCGAGAGGCTCCCTGTGGAGGGCCGGTTCCTCTCCGACTCCCTTGAACTCCCACACGGACACGAAGGAGAAGTGCGTGTCGTCGCGCTTCGCCTCACCCTCCTCGGTGGTGTGCTCGGTGCGGTAGTGGGCTCCGCACGATTCGTCGCGGCGCAGCGCGTCCCAGCACATGATCTCCGCGAACTCGAGGAAGTCCGCCACGCGGCCGGCCTTTTCCAGGGACTGATTCAGCGTGTCGCCCGACCCCGGGACACGGACCTCGGTCCAGAACCGCTCCCTGATCTCGGGAATGACGCTCAGGGCCTCCTTGAGACCCGCCTCGTTTCGCTCCATGGCGCAGTTCTCCCACATCACCTTCCCCAACTCGATGTGGAACTCGTCGACGGTCTTGTTGCCGTTCACTGCCAGGAGCCGGTTCGCCCGATCTCTGACCTCGTTCTCGGTGTCCGCGAACGCCGGATGGTCGTTGGTCACGGGGTCCCGGGGCAGGTCAGCCAGGTAGTTGCCTACCGTCAGGGGCGCGATGAAGTACCCGTCCGCCACTCCCTGCATGAGGGCGCTGGCCCCCAGGCGGTTGGCCCCGTGATCGGAGAAATTGGCCTCGCCGAGGACGAAGAGCCCGGGGATGTTGCTCATCAGGTTGTAGTCCACCCAGAGGCCGCCCATGGTGTAATGGGGCGCCGGATAGATGCGCATGGGCACTTCGTAGGGATTCTCGCCGGTGATCTTCTCGTACATCTCGAAGAGGTTGCCGTACCGTTCGGCGATCACCGACTGACCCAGCCGTCCGATCGCGTGCTTGAAGTCGAGGTACACGCCGTTCTGCATGGGTCCGACGCCGTGCCCCTTGTCCACCATCTCCTTGGCACGGCGCGACGAGATGTCCCGAGGCGACAGGTTGCCGAAGCTCGGATAGAAGCGCTCCAGGTAGTAGTCTCGCTCGTCCTCGGGGATCTCGTTGGCCGGCCGTGTATCCCCGGCTCCTTCTGGCACCCATATCCGCCCGTCGTTCCGCAGGGATTCGCTCATCAGGGTGAGCTTGGACTGGTACGCCCCTGCCGGCGGGATGGAGGTGGGGTGGATCTGGGTGAAGCAGGGGTTGGCGAAGCCGGCGCCACGCTTGGCCGCCCGCCAGGTCGCGGTGACATTGCACGCCTTGGCGTTCGTGGAGAGGAAGAAGACGTTGGAGTACCCCCCGGTCGCCAGCATCACGGCATGGGCGGCGTGGCTCTCGATCTCTCCCGATACCAGGTCGCGGGTCACGATTCCCCTGGCCACGCCGTCCACCACGACGACGTCCAGCACCTCGTGACGGGTGTGCAGCTCGACGGTCCCGAGGGCCACCTGGCGCTGCAGGGCCTGGTAGCATCCCAGCAAGAGCTGTTGCCCCGTCTGCCCACGAGCGTAGAACGTCCGTGACACCTGGGCACCCCCGAAGGAACGGTTCGCGAGCAGCCCACCGTATTCCCGCGCGAAGGGAACTCCCTGGGCCACGGCCTGGTCGATGATGTTGACGCTCAGCTCGGCGAGCCGGTAGACGTTGGCCTCCCGGGACCGGAAGTCCCCCCCTGTCACCGTGTCGTAGAAGAGGCGGAAGATGCTGTCCCCGTCGCCCTGGTAGTTCTTGGCGGCGTTGATGCCGCCCTGGGCCGCGATGGAGTGGGCGCGCCGGGCCGAATCATGATAGGTGAACACCTTCACGCGGTAGCCGAGCTCACCCATCGTCGCGGCCGCCGCGGCACCGGCCAGGCCCGTGCCCACCACGATAACCTCGTACTTCCTCTTGTTGGCGGGGTTCACCAGCTTCATGTCGAAGCGGTGCTTCTCCCACTTCTGCTCGATGGGGCCCGCCGGGATCTTCGCGTCGAGTTGCACGGTAGGCCTCCGCTATGGGGCGACGATGCCGGCCAGAATCGAGACCGGGATCGAGACGAATCCGATGAAGACCACGAGGGCCATCACCACCGCGAACGGCCGCCTGTAGGCCTCATACTTCGGGTGGGCGGCCCCCAGGGTCTGGAACATGCTCCAGACACCGTGATAGAGGTGCAAGCAGACGGCCAGCATCGCCACGACGTAGAATCCCGCGATCCAGGGATTCCGGAGTCCGGTGACGAGATTGCCGTAGGCAGCTCCTTCCACGAAGCTGGGATGCACGTCGCCGGTGGTCATGTGGAGGATGTGGAAGACCACGAAGACCAGGATGAGCACCCCACCCCAGCGCATCAGTCCCGAGGCGAACGTGAAGTTCAGGTTCTCCTTCCTCCGGTACTTGATGCCCCGGGCGCTCCAGCTGCGGCTGGACGTCTGCCAGGCGAGGAGGGCGTGGACCAAGAACGCGGCAAGCATGACCGCCCGAAACGCCCACAAGAATCCTCGCTCCGGGAGGATGGGCTCACCGAAGACACGCAGGTGGTGAGCGTACTCGTCGAAGGTTGCGGCTCCCTGGAAGGCCTTCAGGTTCCCGGCCATGTGCCCCAGGAGGAACCCGAACCAGATGAAGCCGGTGACGGCCATGAGGATCTTCTTCCCCACGGACGACCGGTACAGCGCTGCGACCCGTCGCATCGCGACTCCTGTCGTGAAGAGGCCCGGGCGGGCCGAGGCCGGCCCGGGCCAGCCGGTTGTATTGGGTACCTCTCAGACGAGAGCCTTCAAGGCCTCCACCGTGGACCGGACGTGATCGGCGCTCTTGCCCAGGGCCGCCTGCTCCTCGGCGCTGAGCTCGACCTCCACCACCTTCCGGAGGCCGCCCTCTCCGAGGAGGCATGGCACGCCGAGGAAGAGGTCGCTCTGCCCGTACTCGCCCTGAAGCCACGCGGCACACGGGAGGATGCGCCGCTTGTCCTTCAGGATGGCCTCGGCCATCTGGACGGCCCCGGCGGCGGGCGCGTAGTACGCGCTGCCCGTCTTCAGGTAGCCCACGATCTCACCGCCGCCCTTGCGCGTGCGTTCTACGAGGGCGTCGATCCGGTCCTGGGCGAGGAGCTGCGTGAGGGGAATCCCGCTGACCGACGTGTAGCTGGCGAGGGGCACCATGGTATCGCCGTGACCGCCCAGGACCAGGGCCTGGATGTCCTCGATGCTCACGTCGAGCTCCAGGGCGATGAAGGACCGATACCGGGCCGTGTCCAGGACGCCGGCCATTCCCAGGACGCGCTCCCTCGGGAACCCGGTCGTCTCGAGGGCCACCTGGGCCATCACGTCCAACGGGTTGGTGACCATGATGACCACCGCGTCCGGTGCCAACCGCCTGATCTCGTCGCAAACCGAGCTGATCACGCCTGCGTTGGTCTTAAGCAGGTCGTCCCGACTCATGCCCGGCTTGCGGGCGATGCCGGCGGTGACGATGAACATGTCACTGCCTGCGGAGAGGCTGTAGTCGTTGGCCCCCTGGACGCGCGTGTCGAATCCCTCGATGGGGGCGCTTTCCCACTGGTCGAGCCCTTTGCCCATGGGGATGCCCTCGGCGATGTCGACGAGGATCACCTCCCTTGCGAGCTCCTTCATGGCGAGGAGTTGGGAGCAGGTCGCGCCCACGTGGCCTGCTCCGACCACCGTGATCTTCTTGGCGCTCATATGACGAATCCCGTTCGGGCAGGATTGTGAGGAATGGATACTCGAACGTACCTGAGCGGGAAGGGGGGGTCAACGCGTGGGCGCCCCCCGGGGGCAGGGGTTCAAGGGGGTGCGGGAGCGGGGGGCGCTGCGACCGCCGGCCGAGGGGGTCGCGGTCGCTTATCCGCCCGTTTGGGACAGGGCGATCAGACCGCCCGAGCCGATGTCGCTCCCCTGGATCAGGTGATGTCGCTCGGGCTTCACCCGCAGCGTTCCCTCGATGAGAGGAACCAGATCGGCGCCGGCCCTGAGGGGATCCCTGAGGTTGGTCTGGAGATCGCCGAAGAGGCACGGTCGGAGGTGCCCGTCAGCGGTGAGTCGCATGCGGTTGCACCGCGCGCAGTAGTTGTGGCTCATGGGGGTGATCACCCCCACCGTGCCCGGGGCGCCTGCGAAGCGGTAGTAGGTCGCCGGACCGTTTCCCCACGGCCCCTCCACCGGCTCGAGCCGGTCCACGCCCCGGAGCCGGGCAAGCGCCTCCTGGCAGGAGAAGAACCGCTTCGCGCTCAGCTCGAGGTTGGAGCTCGTAGGCATGAGCTCGATGAAGCGCACGTGCCAGGGTCGCTCCCGGGTGATGGCGGCAAAGTCCTCGATCTCGTCGTCGTTCTGCCCTCGGATGAGCACGACGTTGACCTTGATGGGCGCAAAGCCCACGGCCTCCGCCGACGCGAACCCCTCCATGATGGGCCCGAAACAGCCGGGACGCCTGGCGATGGCCTCCACCCGATCCGGACGGAGTGAGTCCAGGGACACGTTGACCCTCTGGATTCCGGCCTCCCTCAACGCCTCGGCGTGCTCGGCCAGAAGGACCGCGTTGGTGGAGAGAGAGAGGTCCTCGATGCCGTCCACGCGGGCGATCCGGCGGACGAGCTCCGGGAGATCCCTCCGCACCAGCGGCTCTCCCCCGGTGATCCTGACCCGACGGAGCCCCATGCCCGCCATGGTGCCGACGATGTGCTCAATCTCCTCGTACGTGAGCAACTCCGCCCGTCGCATCCACGGCATGCCCTCGAGAGGCATGCAATACACGCATCGGAGGTTGCACTTGTCGGTCACCGAGATGCGCAGGTACTCCACGCGACGTCCGAAGGCGTCCTTCATTCCCCTCCCCCGGAGATCGGCACCGTGGGCGTGGGCGTTACCCCTTGTACCCAGGCCTGCCCACCGTCCTCGTAGTGCTCCCGCTTCCAGACGGGCAGCCGCTTCTTGATCTCCTCGATCACGTAGCGGGAGGCCGCGTAGGCCTCCGCCCGGTGCGGGCTGGACACGGCGACGGCCACGCTCGTCTCGCCCAACGAAAGCTCTCCTACCCGATGGACCACGGCGATCCGGTCGGTTCCGAGCGCGCGAGCCGCCTCGTCCGCAATGGCTCGCAGAACCTGAGCGGCCATCTCCTCGTAGGCGTCGTACCGCATGCCCCTGACGGCCCTCCCCTCCGCGTGATTCCGGACGACCCCGACGAACAGCAGCGCGGCCCCGTCTTCGGGATGGCCCACCCGCGCGAGGACGGATCCCGGGTCGATGGGATCGTGCACCACCGCTGCGTACGTCACCATGACCGACCTCAGCCGCCGGCCACAGGAGGGATGAAGGCGACCTCGTCTCCACTCCGCAGAGGCTCCCCCGCCCCGGCGTACGTCCGGTTCACCGCGATGGCAGGATCCTCCGGAAGTCGCAGGAAGGGCTCGCCGCGTCCGCGAAGCTCGACAACCAGGTCTCGGACCGTCGCGCCCTCCGCCACCTCGACCTCCATCTCGGACGCACCCACGAGATCACGATAGGCGGCGAAGAAGAGCGTGCGGACGGTGCAGGACATGGGCGTGCGTCGGGTTTGCGCTCCAACCGGGCAGGAGTCGCCGTGGCCGTGAAGCGCTATTGAACCCACCTCCACCGCCATCGTTCCCCGCTCGTGGCGCGGGGCTCCGTCACACGTGCGGGCCCAGAGGGAGGCCGTCCAACGGCAGGAAACCCGGGGGAACGCCCCCTCCCTCGAGACGACGCCCTGGTCCTGGCCCGCCCCGAAGCTGTCGAATCCGCTGACCCATCTGCTCCCTGAGCGCGTGCAGTCGAAGGAGCTGGATCGGCGTGAGGAACTCGAGAAGGGCCTGCTGCTCACGCTGGAACAGCCGTGCCTCCTCGAGCCTGAGCTCCTGCATCCTCTCCACCAGCCCCCGCGCCTCTTCCGCCTCGGGATCGCCCTCGAGCAGCACCGCCTCCACCCGCCGGCGGAGGGCCTGCTCCTCTCGGAAGAGCGTGGAACGGTCCTCCTGGAAGGACTGGACCGTCTCGTTCAGGCGCTGAGCCCGCTCATCGTCCAGGTCGAGTCGCTCGCGGACCATCTCACCGAACCGTGCGCGGATCCGCCGTTCCAGGTCGGCCCGGTTCTGGCCGGGACCCATACCTGGCCGACGCTGCCCCTGGATGTGGGACGGACCCAGGCCGGCGGCCAGCAGCACCGCGAGGGTAAGCCAGAGTCCCCGGATCGTCATCTTCATGCCGCACCCCCTGCGGTCATCTCTTCCAGCAGCATGGCCAGATCCTCGTCCGAGAGGCCGTCGAGGGCCGGAGCACCCGCGATGAGCCCGTCATCGCTCAACCAGACGGATTCCGCCTCGTCGGTCTCGGACACGTAGACCGGAACATCCAGCCGCCCCTCGGAGCTCCGGGAGCTGACCCCGATGCCCAGAGCCAGAACCGCCACGGCCGCCGCGGCGAGACCCCACATCGGGTGGCGAGCCAACCCACGCCGGCCTGCTGCCGAGCGGACTCGCTCGGCCAGGCCCTCGGGCACCTCCGGGCGAGCCTCGAAGAGGAGCGCGATCAGGCTGAGCTCCGCCCGACACTCCTCACAGCCCTCGAGGTGCCGACGAACGCGCTCGGCATCACCGGCCGGAAGACGTCCGGCCACGTGGTCCGGAATCCTGTCACGGACCTCGTCGCACCCCGCTCCGTTCATTGCATCCACTCTCTCAATCTGTGAATCCCGTGAAAGTAGTTGACCCGGGCGGCACCTTCGCTGGATCCGATCACTTCTCCGATCTCCCTGAAACTGAGCCCTTCATCCACCCTGAGCTGCACCGAAAGACGTTGCTTTTCGGGAAGCCTGGAGAGCAGCGCACGAGCTTCGGCCGCCTCTCGGGCCACCATCGCCTGCTCGGCGGGATCAGGGTCTCCGCTCGCCACCGGCTGAGCTCCGTCCAGCTCCGTCTCCTTCCTTCTGCTCCGCCGCCTCAACATGCTTCGGGCCGCGTTCGCGGTGATGGTGAGGAGCCAGGTCCGGAAGGCCGCGTCGCCCCGGAACCCCCCCAGACCTCGAAACGCCTTCAGAAAGGCCTCCTGGGTTACGTCCTGGGCGAGGTCGGTGTCCGAGACGATGGAGAGGGCCACGCGGTACGCAACAGCATGGTAACGGTCCACGAGAGCCCCGAAAGCCGCCTCGTCGCCGTTCTGGCCCCGCCGGGCCAGATCCTCGTCCGTCGCCGACGCCCATCGTTCCCTGTTCCTCACCGACATTCAGACGCCGCGGATCGGAAGAACGTTAAAGGGCCATCTGCCCGGTACCCTCGACGGGTGCGATGGAGGGCGTCAGTCTCCCTTCGCCTCCAGGGTCTGGTCCCGGCGCGCCACGCGACTGCGCAGATGCTTGGAAGGCTTGAAGACTGGCACGCTTCGGGCCGGAACCACGACGGCGTCACCGGTTCGCGGGTTGCGGGCGGTCCGCGTCTTCCGCTTCCTGACCTTGAATGTCCCAAAGCCCCGGATCTCGATGTGGTCCCCGTTGGCCAACGCACGCTTGACCGCGTTGAGGAAGCCATCGACCACAAGCGCGCAGTCCTTCTTCGTGATTCCGGGGCCGATCGCTTCAGCCACCTGCTCGACGAGGTCCGCCTTGGTCATGCTTCCTCCTCGGGTTTCTTCGGGGTCGGGACAGATCGGCCCGCGACGAACGCGGGAGGCACGGTAATGCGGCTCACCAGGCGCCGCAAGCTCCCAGGAGTTGTTGTGACAGTGGCACTTGCAGTGACGCGGCGTTCACGCGGTCCGTGACGCCATGAGGGCGAGGAACCGATCGAAGAGGTAACGGCTGTCGTGGGGTCCTGGAGCCGCTTCGGGGTGGTACTGCACGCAGAACACCGGGAGCTCCCTGTGCTCCACACCTTCCACCGTCCCGTCGTACAGGTTCACGTGGGTCAGGCGCAACCCCGGTGCTCCGGGGATCCCGTCTCCGACGCCTCCACCGACGGCGAACCCGTGATTCTGGGAGGTGATCTCCACGGTCTCCCGGTCGAGGTTCTTCACCGGATGATTCCCCCCATGATGGCCGAAGGGAAGCTTGAACGTGGTGGCTCCGAAGGCCCGGGCGATGAGCTGGTGCCCGAGGCAGATCCCGAAAACGGGGACCCCCGCCTCGGCCAGCGCGATGATGGCCTCGGCCGCCTGCTTCACGGCGGCGGGGTCCCCGGGTCCGTTGGAGACGAAGAGGCCGTCCGGGGGGTCGGCGAGGAGATCGGCCGTGGGGGTCTGCGCGGGAATCACGGTCACCCGCGATCCTCGCTCGGCCAGGAGCTTCGGGGAGTGCGCCTTCACCCCGAAATCGAAGGCAACGACGTGGAAGCGCTCGGGGCCGACAGCCGGCACCTCGTAGCGCTCTTCCGTGGACACGCCGCACGCGAGGTCCAGCCCCTCCATTCGTGGATGGGCGCGGATACGCCCCAGGGCTTCGTCGACGGGCATGTCCCCCGGAGCGATGGCCCCCCGCATGGCGCCCTCGTTGCGGATGTGCCGTGTCAACGCCCGTGTGTCGATATCCTCGATCCCCGTGATACCGTGGTCCCTGAGGTACGGGTCCAGCCCTTCTTCAGCCCTCCACGAGGAATGGCGGCGGGCGGCTTCCCTCACGATGAGTCCGGCGACCTGGGGGCGCGGGGACTCACGGTCCACGGAGTTGACTCCGCAGTTGCCGATCAGGGGATAGGTCATCGTCACCAGCTGCCCGGTGTAGGACGGGTCCGTGAGGACCTCCTGGTATCCGGTCATGCACGTGTTGAAGACGACTTCCCCGAGCGCGAGGTCAGGAGCGCCCACGAATCTCCCGTCGAATCGACGGCCGTCTTCGAGGAGGAGGTAGGCCTTTCGATCCAAGCGGGCGTCTCCATGTGCTGGAAATGGTCTTTGGTGCCGGCCAAAGCTAGAGCCGACCAGCCGGTGGTCAAGCCGAGCGCCCCGGGGCGCGGCGACGGGTTCCCCGCCGACGGGCCGCCCATGTACCTTCCCTGTCCGGCCCCCGCCCGAAGGAGTGTCCATGGCTCGCGACACGGTGTTCATCCATGCCGACGAATCTTGCCTGGGTAACCAGTTCAAGGGGCGGGCGAACCCGGGTGGTGCCGCGGGACTCGTGGAAGTCTGGCGGGAGGATTCCTGGGTGCGGCGGGACTATTGGATCTCGGAGCGGGACACCACGAACAACCGCATGGCTCTTCGATCGGCCATCGAGGGCCTGCGCGCCCTGGCGAGGCCGTGTACGGTGCACTTCGTGTCCGACAGCCAATACCTCGTCAAGGGCATCTCGGAATGGCTGCCGGGATGGAAGCGCCGCGGCTGGCGGCGGAAGGGTGGCCGGATCGAGAACCTCGAGCTGTGGAGGGAGCTGGATCGGGAGGTGCTCCGGCATGAGGTCCGGCCCGCCTGGGTACGCGGACACGCGGGCCATCCGAAGAACGAGTACGCCAACCATCTCGCGACGAGGGCCGCCCGGGAGCAGACCGTTTCAGGGGAACTGGCCGCATCCGGGTTCGAGGCGTGGCTGGAGACCGAGCGGGAACGAGGGCGGTATCTCGACTACCACGAGTTCCTCCCGCCGAGTCAGTGACCTGCCCCGGGGGGGAAAAGCGAAGTGGCCCGAAACGCACAGGGCGCTCGGGCCACTTCTTCTCGGAAGACCCGGCCGGTCGCTTCACACTGCGTCCGTCGGCGTCCCCAACTGCGCTGGCGGGTCATCGGCCCTCGCTTAGGTCCGCCTGTGTGAAGGCGGCTGGACCGTTTTCCCTTCTCCCCTCGTTCGTGCCACGCGGCATGCGGCGAGGGGCGCCCTTCCGTCACGTCTCGAAGGACCTGTTCGACAGGGGCCAGCGACCTCTCTGCCGTGCTACCCGGATCTCCTAAGCTCCGGTTCGCTGACCACCGCTGCGCCGTCGCGCCCGGCAGCCTCGCTTCGAATTCGTCGGTGGGATGACCATCGCCATCGATCGCGACGAGCCGCATCCGAAGCGCGCAGTATAGATACGAGGTCCCCAGGCCGAGTGCAAGCCCGTCGGACGGATTCCAGGGAGGAAACGGTTCACACGCCGTATCACTATACATTGAAACATATTACATCATATATCTAAGGTATATTGTTATATGTGGGTCGGCCTGGGATAAACAAACGAATTCAGGAACATCCATTCCCCAAACAGATGGATCGTGCAGTCCGGAACTTGCGAAAAACGGCTGCCCAGCAGGGCCCCAAGCCCAACGCCCCGCGACCCACTATTGTTGTCCAGGCGACATGATCGAGGCGTCGAAGACCGAGGAGAAGGCTCCGGAGACTGCCTCTACGGCCTCGACCATGGACACCGTTCGGCCGAGCTCACGGTTCAGCGAGGTCACGGCGCGGTCCGGAATGCCGCACGGTACGATGGTCTCGAAGTAGGTGAGATCCGTATGCACGTTGAGGGCGAAGCCGTGGGAGGTGATCCACCCCGAGGACACCCGCACTCCGATGGCAGCCAGCTTGCCCTCCTCCGTCCACACTCCGGTTTGCCCCCCCACCCGCCGGCATGGCACGCCGAGGAGCCTCGACGCCGAGATGAGGACCTCCTCGAGATCCCTGAGATACCGGTGCAGGTCCATACGGTCGGGCTTCAGGTCCAGGATGGGATAACCGACGAGCTGGCCCGGTCCGTGGTACGTCACGTCGCCACCCCGCCCCGTTTCGAAGATCTCGATGCCACGGCGGGCGCGCTCCGCGGGACCGACCAGCACATGGTCATGGTCGGCGCCGGAGCCGAGCGTGATCACGTGGGGGTGCTCGAGGAGGAGGAGCGTATCCGGGGCGTTCCCGATGCGACGCTCCCGGACCAGGCGCTCCTGCAGGTCGAGGGCCTCCCGGTACCCGACCCGCCCCAGCCAGCGGAGCGCGATCAATCTCACCGACGAAGCGCCGTCAGGCGTCCTCGGGGAAGTCGTCCACCACCTCCTTGAGCCGTGCCAGGAACCGGGCGGCGTCTGCGCCGTCCACGATGCGGTGGTCGTAGCCCAGGGAGAAGAGGGACCGTTTCCGGATCGCCATGGCGTCGCCCCCGGTCTCCGGATCCTCCACGACCACCACGCGCTTCTCGACGGCCCCCGTCCCGAGAATCGCCGACGTGCCCTTGGGAATCACGGGCATGCCCACGAGCGTACCGAGCACCCCGGGGTTGGTGATGGAGAACGTGGCGCCCTGGATCTCGTCCGGCATGAGCTGACGCGCCCGGGCACGTTCCGCCAGATCCACGATCTTGCGACCGATGCCTACCAGGCTCAGGCCGTCGGCATCCTTGATGACGGGCACGATGAGTCCCGGATTCAGATCCACCGCCATGCCCAGGTTCACGTTCCCCCGGAAGATCACGTTGTTCCCCGAGACCGCAGAGTTGACCGTGGGGAACTCCCGAAGCGTCCTGGAAACCGCCCAGGCCACGAAGGCTGTGTAGCTCACGCGGACCCCCTGCTCCGCCCACTTCTTCTTGTGGGCGGCCCGGATCCGGTCGATCGCCGTGAAATCGACTTCGATGAAGGAGTGGACGTGGGGTGCCACCCGCTTGGCGAGGACCATGTGCTCCGCCGTGAGTCGGCGGATCTTGTCCATGGGCTCCACTCGATCGGCTTCCCGCACCGGGAACTCGGGGTGCTCCACCTCGCCATAGAATCGCCGCCAGAGGTCGGAGGGTGCCGATACCGGGGTCGGCTTCGTCGAGGGCGGCGGCGGACTTGCCGCGACCTTCTCCGAAGGAACCGTGGAGGAGGTCACGGGGGGAGGAGCCTCTGCGGTCGTCCCGGTCTCGATGAAGTCGAGGATGTCCTGTTTCGTGACCCGGCCGGCGTGTCCCGTGCCCGGTACCGACGCGATGTCGATTCCGTGCTCCTCGGCGATCTTCCTGACTACGGGAGTCGAGCGGGTGCGGAGGCGCTCCTCCGCCGACCCCGAGGG
>JARRLD010000003.1:0-46111 GCA_037387345.1 Gemmatimonadota bacterium | reverse complement strand
GCCGGCTCGACCGAAGGGGCGGCTGCCGGGGCAGTCTCCGGCTCCGGGCTCGACGCGGCTTCAGGCTCGGCCCCTGCCTGGGAGGGAGGTGGAGCCTCCGCTTCCGGGGCTGCCACCGGCGGGCCTCCTTCGGAATCGAGATAAGCCACCACGGTCCCCACCTCGACCGTGGCACCCTCCTCCACGAGGATCTCCACGAGCGTGCCGGAGGACGGCGCAGGGATCTCCGCATCCACCTTGTCGGTGGAGATCTCCAGAATGGGCTCGTCCCTGTCGACGGAATCGCCGAGCTGCTTCAGCCACTTCGAAACGGTGCCTTCCGCGATGGACTCACCCATCTGAGGCATGGGGACTTCGATACGCGCCACGCGTCTTTCTCCAGGTTGGTTGGCTGTTCAACGCAGGCCGGGAACCCTTACCCTCGGCTTTTCCCTTCGGTCCGCCGGACTGCGCCTCTCGTTCCTTGCGAAGTCAGTATCGGGCCAGGTACCTGGCTGCGGTCACGATGTCGCTCACCTGCGGCAGGAAATAGTCCTCCAGGGACCCGGAATAGGGCACGGGAGCGTCGATGGCCGTCACCCTGAGAATCGGAGCATCCAACCACTCGAACGCTTGTTCGTTCACCCGCATGGCGATCTCACCGGCAATGCCCCCGGTACGCGTGTCCTCGTGCACGACCAGAAGTCGCCCCGTCTTCTTCACGCTCTCGGTGAGGGCCACGTCGTCGAGGGGCAGCAACGTCCGCAGGTCCAGGACCTCCAGCGAGATTCCGTCCTCCCGCTCCAGCTGGTCCGCCGCTTCCAGGCTCCGATGGACCATGGAGCCATAGGTCACCACCGTGACGTCCCGCCCTTCCCGGGCCGTGCGGGCTTCCCCGAGCGGAACCACGTAGTCCTCGTCGGGAAGGACCTCTCTGAGGCTCGGCGCCCGATACAGGCCCTTGTGCTCCTCGAAGATGACCGGATTGTCGTCGCGGATGGCAGCCTTGAGGAGTCCCTTCGCGTCCCTGGGTGTGCTGGGGTACACGATCTTGAGCCCCGGTGTGTGGAAGAAGGCCATCTCCACGTTCTGCGAGTGGAACGGTCCCCCCCGATTCCCGCCGCCGACGGGACCTCGGATCACCATGGGAAGCGGCCCGGCACCCCGGTAGTGGGACGTGGCGATGTAGTTCGTGACGACGTCGTAGGCGGGAGAGATGAAGTCCATGAATTGCATCTCCACCACGGGACGAAGCCCCATGTGCGCTGCCCCGGCAGCAGCGCCCGTGAACCCTCCTTCCGCGATGGGCGTGTCGATGACGCGCCGATCCCCGAAGACGTCCAGGAAGCCGCGCGTAACCTTGAAGGCTCCTCCATAGGCGCCGATGTCCTCACCCATGAGGAAGACCCGTTCGTCCGCCTCCATCTCCTCGAAGAGGGCCTCGGCGATGGCCTCCAGCAGGGTTACCGGCTCCCTGCGTCGGGTCCTGGTCACATGCTCGGGCTTGGCAACTTCCATGTGCGTGGCTCAGGGCGGGGTCGGATGCGGGGACAGGCGGGTCCAGGGAGTTCGGGCCCTCACGTCGGTGTACACGTCCTCCAGGGCTTCGGGCCCCTCCGGGACCGGGTCTTCCAGCGCGCCACTCGCGGCGGACTCCACGGCGGCCTCCGCTTCGTCCGATACGGCGCTGAGCTGACTCGCGGTCGCCCACTCCCGCTCCAGCAGCGACGCCTCGAGACGACGGATCGGGTCACGTCCCTCCCACTCCGCGAGGACGGCAGGATCCACATACTCCTGGGTGTCGTGCTGCGCGTGACCGCTGCGGCGAAAGTAGCGAAGCTCGAGAAGCTGGACGCCTTCCCCAGCCCGTGCTCGACCCACGGCTCGCGCGCCGGCCGAGTACACTGCCTCGACGTCGGTCCCGTCCACGGAGTCGGCCCCGATTCCGTACCCTGGACCCTTCTTTGCGAAGGTTTCCAGGCGGCTGCTGCGGTCCGTGGGAGTCGAGAAGGCCCACTGATTGTTCTCGATCACCAGGACCATGGGACAGCGCTGTGCCGACGCCAGGGACAGTCCCTCGTGCCAGGCAGCCGTGGATGTGGCTCCGTCCCCGCTGAACACCATGCCCACACGGTCTTCATCGCGGAGCCTGAAGGCCAGGGTGATCCCCGCCATGACCTCGACCATCGTGCCCAGGGGAGCCACCGGTCCGAGGATCCCGCGGGTGTGGTCGCCCCAGTACACTCCGCCCTCCCGGCCATGCGAGGGGCTCGTCACCCGGCCGAGGTGCTGGCGAAAATAGTCCTTCAGGCTCCCGCCGAAGAGGAGGTGCGCGGCACACCCGCGCAGAGAGGGCGCCACGAAATCCCTGGCTCCCTTGAGGGGCCGACGAAGCGCGTACGCCGCCGCCACTCCGCCCTCCTGACCCAGGGCCCGGTAGACGCTTCCCTGGACCTGGCCCTGCCTCTGGAGAAGCGCGAGGCGCTGCTCCGCGGCGCGGGCCGTGACCATCCAACGGAACAGCTCCTGGAGGTCATCCCGACCCAGCGTCGTTCCGGATGGCTCGGTCACGAGGTCCGGCCAGCGGACGTCAGTTTCCGGGGTTGCCGGTGGGCTCCCCGTCGGTCTGGCCCCCACTGTCGTTCGCGGGTGTGATGGGCTCGCCACCCAGGACCGGGGCCGGAGCGGTGGGCGCATCCACCTGGATCACCGACTGCGGCTGCTGGGAACGGGACGACATGATGGACAGAACCAGAGCGAGCACCATGAAGATGGTCCCGGCCGTCCATGTGGCGCGGGTGAGCACGGTGGTGGCCTGCCGTCCTCCCAGAATGCCTTCGGTCATGGCCGCACCGCCACCGACGGCCGCCAGGCCGCCACCCTTGCCCGACTGAAGGAGAATCACGATCCCGAGGAAGATCCCGTCGAGAACCAAGACCGTAAGCAGAAATCCGTACATCGTCCCGCCAGCTGCGTTCGTGTTGAAGGAGAGATCATAAACGTCGAGCCCTCTTACCGGAGTGTCAACGCCCGACGTGCCGGTCGAGGCAGATGCTACCCGGCCGCCGCCACCAGCGCAGCAAACGACCCCGCGTCCAGACTGGCCCCACCGACGAGGACACCGTCGACCTCCGGGGCGGCCATGAGCTCCGCGGCGTTGTCCGGCTTGACGCTTCCCCCGTACAGGATCGGCGTCTGGGTGGAGCGGGTCGCCCCCAGCCGATCCTCCAGACACGCACGAAGGGCTCCCTGAGCCGCGGACGCGTCTCCCGGCGTCGCGGTCTCGCCCGTCCCGATGGCCCACACCGGCTCGTAGGCGAGCAGGAACCGGCCGGAGGATCCATCCAGAGCCTGCAGGGCGGCCTCGAGCTGGCGGAGAATGACGTCGTCCACGCGTCCGGCCCTCCGCTCGTCCAGCGTCTCTCCCACACACACCACCGGTACGAGGCCCTGGAGTCGAACCGCCCGCACCTTCCGGGAGACCTCTTCGTCCGTTTCCCCGAAGACATGCCGTCGCTCGGAGTGCCCGACGAGCACGAACCGCACCCCGGCGTCCCTGGCCATTCCGGCCGAGATCTCCCCGGTGAAGGCTCCCCGCTCCTCCCAGTGGACGTTCTGGATCCCCAGCTCGATCCGCCGATCCGGCTGCATCGCGTCTCGGGCCGCTGCCAACGACACTGCCGGCGGGAAGATGATCACTTCGTGCTCCCCGGCGTTGTCCGGCAAGTCCAGAGCCGCGAAGAACTCCCGCGTGGCTCCCGGCCCGTGGTGCGCGACAGGACGCCGGCCCGCTCCGCCGCGGCAGCGGAATCGCCACCACCCACCACGCCCAAGGCGCCTCCATCACAGGCATCGGCAACGGCCCGCGCCACCGACACCGTGCCCTCGTCGAAGGGCTCCACTTCGAAAACCCCCATGGGTCCGTTCCAGACGACCGTGCGCGCCGAGGTCACCTCCCCGCCGAAGATACCCCGCGTTGTGGATCCGATATCCACGATTCGATCCTCCGAGGGCACGTCGTCTCGGGGAACCTCGCGCGCCACGGCCCCCTCGGCGATCTCCCGCGTCACCACGCAGTCCACCGGCAACAGGATCCGGTCCCCGGCCCGTTCGAGAATCTCCCGGGCCATGCCCACGCGCTCGTCCTCCACCAGGGAAGCTCCGACCTCGAGGCCCAGCGCCCGGAAGAAGGTGTTCGCCATCGCCCCGCCGATGAGGAGCCGGTCCACCCGGGGCAGGAGGGCCTCGATGACGTCGATCTTTCCCGAGATCTTCGCCCCACCGAGGATGGCGACGAACGGCCGGTCGGGTTGGCGCAGGGCCTCACCCAGAAAGCGGAGCTCCTTCGCCATGAGGAATCCCGCCGCCGCCTGTCCGCCTCGGGCCCTCATGGCAGCGGCGAGCCCCGCGGTGGACGCGTGCGCCCTGTGGGCCGTACCGAACGCGTCGTTCACGAACAGGTCACCGAGAGCTGCCCATCCCCGGGAGAGCTCAGGGTCGTTGGCCGTTTCTCCGGGCAGGAACCTGGTGTTCTCCAGAAGCGCGACCTCACCGTCGCGCAGGGTGGCCGGAAGCGCTTCTACGTCGGGACCGATGGCCGTCTCCAGGAACCTCGCGCGTCCGTCCTCCAGCAGCGCCCCGAGCCTCTCGGCCACGGGGCTCAAGGAATACGCGGGATCCGGTCGCCCCTTCGGCCGCCCCAGGTGGGAGAGGAGGATGACGCGGGCCCCGGCCTTCGTGAGGAACTCGAGCGTGGGGAGAGAGGCGCGGATCCGCTGGTCGTCCGCGACCGTTCCGTCCTCGAGGGGGACATTGAGGTCCGCACGCACCAGGACGGCCTTGCCGGCGAGGGCGCCTTGATCCAGGTCACCCAGGTTCAGTTTGCTCATGGCGATGGAGGAGAAGGGTGTGCCGAAACGCCCGTGGAAGGTACGCAAGAAGGGAACGAGGCGGTACGCTCTCCAAGGGGTCTGGTCCCGCCCCTCACCCGAAGGGCTCGATCTCGATCTTCGAGCGTCAGCGCCGGCTGATCGCCCGCTCCAGGACCAGCTGCGAGGCCCTCTCCCCGAGCTCGGCGATCACCCTGAGGGTGTAGTCACCAGGCGGAACGTCGCGCAGCGACGCCGTCACGAACTCCCCCGTCGGCGACCCCGTGGAAGGGCGCCGCTCCCACCGGAAATGGAAGTCACCCTCGCCCACGGGCCGGATCCGAAGCGGACGGGTCGCACCCGTATCCTGATCCTCCACCTCTGCCCGCAGACGGTACCACGAGGCGACGGCATCCACTCCGTAGAGCTCGAAGTACAGCCCCACCTCAGGATCGCTCACCGCTCCCTCGAGGGTGAGGGGCTCGATCCAGGGCGCACCACGCAGGACCCGATAGCGCTGGGGCTCCGCGGCCTTCACCACCATGAGATCCGACGCGAACTCGCCCTTATCCGGTACGCTTCCCAGCGACCTCTGCAAGGCGGCCGCCCGACCGGCCTTTTCGTTGTACAGCTCGAGCACCACGCTCTGCGCCCCGCGAACCGTCGAGGCCCGCACGGCCGCAGGCGCCCGCCGGGCCGGCAAGCTCTCCCGGCGTTCCGACACGATCCCACCCGCCTCGTCGAGGAAGAAGAGGCCGAGCTCGAGACTGTCCTCCTCCCCGGAGGCGAGCTCCTCTGGAACCTCGACGTGGATCTCCAGGTCCCAGGCGCCGGAGGTCGGGCTCCAGAATCGGGTGAATTGGCCCGGCAGACGCTGGGTGAGCCTGGAGGCGGTCCCGTACCGGTGCGGGAGGATGGGCCGAAGGTCGTCCAGGTACGCCCGACCTTCGGATGTCAGATCCATTTCTCTCGGTGAACCCATCCGGGAGAACGTCACGTCCGGACCGGAGCCGTAGTCCAGAATTCCGTCTTCGGCCCGGTCCGCTCACTGAAGGAGCGGACCTCCGAGGGCGGCCCATAGCGGACCCACACCTCACCGGGGTCGGTGTCGAACCCTCCGAAGCGGAGAAAGGCCTGAGCTGAGCGCGCCCAGTGCTCCACCTCGCGCTCGTTTACCTCCGTGGAGAGGATGGGATCCAGCGGAGCCCAGAATCGTGCCTGCCAGGCGAGTCGCTCGTCGCCGGACGTGGTCTGGTACTCTGCCTGCTCCCGGGGTCCCAGCAGCAGGGAGATGTCCCGAATGCCGTCGACGTCCTCCGGCGTCATTCTCTGGAACGCGAGATCGAAGCGACTCCGGGAAGCCTCGGTCAGGGCCAGGCGCTGAAGGGCGATCCCCTCCATCAGGAGCGCGTAGGCGTGCCCCCCGGTTGCCGCGGCGAAGCGCCTGGCTCCTTCGACCACCTCCCGCCACCGACCCTCGTCCGCCAGTGCGAGCAAGATCTCCAGGTTGGCCTCTGGATGGGCGGGAAAAGCCTCCACGGCGGCGCGGAATGACGCCATCATGAGGGCGAAGTCGCCATCACTCCGGGGATCGACACCCTCGAAGTGCTCCGCCAGCACGTCGCCGAGAGCCCTGGGACACAGATAGTTCCAGGCGATCAACCGGTCGGCGGACGCGTATCCGGACGAGGCCCCGCCGGACGATTGCGCCTGGGGGCATGCTTCGGCGAGGTGGGCCTCGGCGGGCACCCTTCCTCCCTCGTGGGATGTGAGCCATCCCTCCTTGATCAGCGCGCCGCGCTCATAGTGAAGGGGCCCGAGGACAACGGGCGACACTCCGGGATGCCTCCTGGCCCGCTGTAGCCCCCGCTCGAAGAGGATCCGAGCCTCGGTGCGCAGGCCCTGCTTCTGCCGAATCCTGCCCAGTGCAAGTAGTGGGGCCGCGTTGTCGGGATCTCGGGCCGCGGCCCGCTCCAACGCCCGCGCGACCTCCGATCGCCACCGGGTCGGGGCCGAGCCGGCAGGTGGCTCCCCTGCGAGGATGGCTTCTATGGGACACAGCCGCTCCACCAGCTTTTCGTCGTCGATGGCGACCCGGAGCTGCTCGCCCGCCTCCCCGTCCCCATCGTTCGGACGGGTCAGGAGATTGGAGACCCACTCCTCGGTCAGGGACAGGTCCGGGACCTCGGGGACCCGGGGTGGACCCAGCGGATCCACCTCAGGCAGGTCCAGAGGGATGACTCCCCCCGGAGGGACCTCGAAGCGGACGTCGAACTCGACCCACGTGCCTACGGACTGCCCCCGGCGCCGGGCCGGCGAAAACCTGAACGCCGGAGCCACTTCCATGGCGGCACGGTCCAGCTCGGGAACGCCCGATCCTCGGCTGAGATCCACCTGGGCCACCGTGCCCAAGGGGTCCACCCAGAGGGCCAGTCGGACAGTTCCGCCCGTTCCTGCCCTCTGCAGGCTGTCCGGATAGTTGCGAAGGATGAGCTCCTCCGTGCCCTCCCGGTCGAGAAGCTCGGGAAAGGTCGCTTCCGGACCGTCATAGGGAGCGGGGCTCACGGGCGCCGGCGGTGGTTCCGGGGGCATCCGCGGCTCCGCAGAGAGCAGCTCTTCGGCCGGGAGCTGCGTCGGGAGCTCCTCCGGAAGCTGGAATACGGGCGAGACCACCTCCGGTGCGGACTCCTCCGCGGCGGGCCGCAAGGCCCCCACCAGACGGACCAGCGACGCCCGGGCCGACGGTACGCCGAGCCCCACCATCAGTAGGCCGGCGACCCCCGCCGCGAGGAGCTGTCGAACCGGCCAGGGTCGCCTGGCGCCCACGCGAGGCCACTGCCGCTCGAGCTCGGCCAGGAGCTCTGGACCGAACGAGGGCCGCTCCTCGAAGCTCATGGAGGAGAGCTCCTCGTGGAGGTCCGCCACCTCCTTCGGCAGCTCCAGGCCCATGGTATCCCATCTATCCTTCATAATCGTCCGCAAGTTCGTTGTGGCGATCGACGGCGTCCTTCAGGCGCTTGAGCGCCCGGTGAAGTCGCACGGCGACCGCGTTGTTGCTGATTCCCAGGTGCTCGGCGATCTCCCGGTTGTCGAGACCGGCGCCGTAGCGGAGGGAAAGGATCTCCTGGTCACCCCGACGCAGGGTTCGGCTCCCGTTGAGCAGCCGCTGGATCCGCTCCTCACGGATGACGCGCTCCTCCTGGGATGGTACGTCCGATACCAGATCGGGGACGCGATCCAGAGACACGTGCAACGATCCCCTGCGCCGCAGGGCGCGGAGGTGGTCCGTCACTGCGTTGCGCGCGATCCGAAGTAACCACGTGCGCGGGGAAGCCCGGTCGGAGTCGTATCGATGGAGCGACCGGAGCGCCTTCATGAAGACCTCGGACGTCACGTCTTCCGCCGCTTCACGGGTGGCCACGCGAAACCGCACGTAGCGAAAGACCGCGCTCCGATGATCGTGGAACCACCCCTCGAAATCGCGAGGCAGGTTCTCGGACGCTCGCGCCGGAGCGCGGTGCGTCACCTTTGCAGGCGTCTCCTGTTCCATTCGCATCGCGCCCATATACGGAAAACCCCCGTCACACTTACACGATGAGGCCGGCGGGGGTCCCCACCGGCCTCCCTGTGCGCCCCCGCCCGGTCGACCCGGAGGGCTCGTCAGAGCCGCTCGCCCACGAAAGCCGCCAGGTCCACCACGCGCCTGGAATACCCCCACTCGTTATCGTACCACGAGAGCACCTTCACAAGTCGTCCGTCGACCACGTTCGTGGACAGAGAATCCACGATGCTGCTGTGGGGATCCCCCGTGTAGTCGATGGAGACGAGCGGCTCGCCGCTCACCCCCAGAATCCCTTTCATCTCCCCTTCCGCTGCCTCCTGGAACGCCGCGTTCACCTCCTGGGGCGTGGTGTCCTTCTCCACCTCGGCGACGAGATCGACCAACGACACGTCCGGGGTCGGAACCCGGACGGCCATACCATCGATCTTACCCTTCACCCCGGGGATCACGAGGCCCGTCGCCCGAGCCGCACCCGTGGTGGTGGGGATCATGGACATCGCCGCCGCCCTCGCCCGCCTCAGGTCCTTGTGAGGAAGATCGAGTACCGCCTGGTCGTTCGTATAGGCGTGGATGGTGGTCATGAAGCCGTGGCGGAAGCCGAAGGCCTCCATGACGACCTTGACCACCGGGGCCAGGCAGTTGGTCGTGCAGCTGGCGTTGGAGATCACGTGGTGCCTGTCCGGATCGTACATGTCCTCGTTGACCCCGAGGACCAACGTTACATCCTCGTTCTTGCCTGGGGCCGAGATGATCACCTTCTTGGCCCCGGCGTCGAGGTGCTGGGCCGCCTGGTCTCTGGCTCGAAAGATCCCCGTGGACTCCACGACGATGTCCACCCCGAGATCGTTCCAGGGGAGCTTGGAAGGATCACGTTCCGCGAAGACCTTCAGATCGTCGCCGTCCACCCTCAGCCCGTCCTCGAATACCTCCACGATGCCATCGTAGCGACCATGGACGGAGTCGTACTTCAGGAGGTGGGCCAACGTGGTGCTGTCGGTCAGATCGTTGACCGCGACGAAATCAAGATCGGTGCGGCCGATCTGTTTTGCGCAGCGAAGGACGTTCCGTCCAATGCGTCCGAACCCGTTGATCGCTATACGGATGGCCATCGGCTGTCGAGGCTCCTGGTAGGTCTGAGGGGGGTGTCGATTCTCCGGTCGAGGAGGGCCTCACGGACCTCCCCCGTCGGGGTGAGGAAGCGCCCTCGCGAACGCGACCAGCGCCACCTGATCAGCCCCCGCCCCACAGAGCTCGGAGGCAGCGGCCGCAGCGGTGGCCCCGGTGGTGAGCACATCGTCGATCAAGACGACATGTGCTCCGCGCAGCCGGGCTCGATGCGCTGGTCGAGTGGCGAAGACGCCCCTGACGTTAGCCCGACGCTCAGAGGGGTGCAAGGCGACCTGGGTGGGGCTCCCGCCAGTGCGTTCCAGGGCATGAACAAGGGGTAGGTCACGGGCTTCTGCGAAGCTCCTCGCCAGCAGCGCCGCCTGGTTGTACCCCCGGCTTCGGGCCCGGGCACGCGTGGTGGGCACGGGGACCACCAGGGAGGAGTCCCCGGGTGTCTCCTCGGGCCGCCAGGCGCGCGCCATGGCCCGGCCCATCTCGTGAGCCAGCTCCGCCCAGCCGTCGTACTTCAGCGCGTGCACCAGACGGTCGGCCGGAGCGCGCAGGACGAAGGCGTAGCGCGCCCGGGCGAGGGCCCCGGGCCATTCCCTGCACTCCAGGCAGCTAGGTTGAGCCCGCCGCCCCGTTCCCACCGGAAGGTGGCAGCGTGGACAACGGGGCCACGGCGGGGGCCGGAGACGCGAGCGGCAGGCGTCACATACCATCCCCGCATGACCCCTGCCTGGCATCCAGAGCCCGCACACCACACACCCGGGCGGGAGCAGTAGATCGGCGAGCCCCGAGGCCCACTCCGCGATCCTCATCCCTCCCGAACTCGTCTGAGCGCGTCCCGCATGGCCTCCACGGGGGCTTCCTCGCTCCACCAGCGCTGGAAGGACGCGGCACCCTGGTGGACCAGCATCTCCGAACCGTCGGTGGCTCGCACGCCCCGCTCCAGAGCGCCTCGCACGAATGGCGTGTCCTGGCTCCCATAGATCAGGTCCATGACGGCACCGACCCGGGACAGGACCTCCAGGTCCAGGGGAAGCGGGTCCTCCGCCGAGAGTCCCAGGCTCGTGGAGTTGATCACCAGATCGAAGCTCCCGCCGCGAATCTCCCCGATACTCGAGGCCACGCGGGCACGAGACCCGCCGATGCGACGGGCCACCGCCCTCGAGCGTTCTTCGGTCCGGTTCAGCAGGACCACCTCGTCGACGCCCTCCTCGAGCAACCCCATGAGCGTGGCGCGGGCGGCGCCCCCGGCTCCGAGGAGGAGAACCTGCATCCCCGAGGGGTCGCCCACGAATCCTCTCAGCGCCGCCCGGAAGCCTGCCACATCCGTGTTGTCGCCGTAGAGGGAGCGGCCCCGCATGAACCCCGCGAGGTCGGCCTCACCGCACCGGACGGTCACGTACACGCCGTCCATGCCTGTCAGCTCGAAGGCGGCGTTGTGGATCACGGGGGAAAACGAGTGCCGCACGGGATCGCCCAGCAGCGCCAGGACCCGGGTCGAGGACGTGATGCTCACGGTGCCACCACCCGTCCCACGTGGTCGAGGCTCCGATCTACGAGGCGCTCCAGTAGCTCGAAGGTGGCTTCATACTCTCGCTCGGACCCTCCGAACGGATCCGTAACCGCTTCCGGGACCCCGTCGGGGTTCTGCGCGGCGGCGAAGTCGGTGATCAACACCGCCGAGTCTTCACCCCCCAGCGTCCGGGCCGCGTGGACGTGACGGGGCGACATGGCGAGAATGAGGTCGGCCCAGCTCACGGTCTCCTCCGTCAGCTGGTGCGCCTCATGCCCCGACAGGTCCAGGCCGTGGCGGGCCGCAGCCAGCAGGGCTCCCTCCGAGGCGGGACTTCCATGTGCGGCGGCGATCCCGGCCGAGCGGATCTCCACATGCGCCCAACCTCGGGCCGCAAGATCCCGCTGGGCGATCACCTCTGCCAGGGGGCTCCGACAGGTGTTGCCGGTGCAGAGGAACAGAATCCGAAACGGCTCCGGTCTGGTGTCAGAGGTCATGGACATGAGGTACGGCGCAGCGAAGTCGGGTCAGGGGGATGGTCCCTTCACGAACCATCAGGGCGTGATCTCCGGAGCAATCTATGATGGTGGACGGGCGGGAGAATGGCAGGACGCCCATCTCCAGGACCAGGAGCTCGGAGCCGGCACCGAGTGCGACGCCCGCGGCGTGGGCGTCGGCGCCCGAGCGAGCCGCCACCCTCCCCGGCGGATTCGCGCTCGTGGAGATGATCGGCTCGTCCAGCTCCTCCAGCAGACGGCGAACCAGGGGATGGGAGCTCACCCGCACCGCCACCCCTCCCGACGGGCTCCGCACCCCCGAAGGGAATCGACCTCGGGGATCGCGAAGCACCAGCGTCAACGAGCCAGGCCAGAAGATCCGGCTCAGCTCGGCGGCGTCCTCGGTCCAGGCCAGGTCGGATACGTCGCCCGCGCTCCCCACCAGAACCAGGAAGGGCTTGTCATCCTCTCTGCCCTTCAGTGCGCGGACCCTCTCGACGCCCTCCGCCGTGCATCGGGCGCCGAACCCGTATACGGTCTCCGTGGGGTAGGCCAGGATTCCGCCATCCCTCACATGGGCGACCGGAACGGCCAGATCGGCGCTTCCGAGATCCCTTCCCCGGAGATCCGTCAGCAGGGGCGCGTCACTCACGGGGCGCTTCCTCTCCGGCCGACCAGAACAGCCTCGGCCAGCGCCAGATCCCCCGGGCGCGTCACCTTGAGGTTCCCCGGCCCGGCATCCACCATGCGCACCGGGATGCCGAGACGCTCCACCAGAGAGGCGTCGTCTGTGGCGTCCTCCAGATCTTCTGCGTAGGCCCGCCGCAGGACCTGCGCGGGAAATGCCTGCGGTGTATGGGCCTGCCACAGGCGGGACCTGTCCGGAGTCGAGATCACGTGCCCTCGGCCGTCCACTTCCTTGATGGTGTCCACCGCCGGGCACCCGGCCACCGCCCCCTCGCCACCCAGGGCGATGTCGATGCAAGCCGCGACGATTCGGACCTCGGTCAGGGGACGGGCGGCGTCGTGTACGACCACCACGTGCGTGTCTGCGGGGATCACCCCCAGCCCGTTTCGAACCGAATGGGCGCGCGTCCGCCCACCCGCCACGATGCGGACTCGCGCGTCCATGTCCGTGAGCCAGTCGGGCGGATCCGCAGCAGCGTCGCCCCCCATGACCACCACCACGGAACGGACCCGCGGATCCGCCAGCAACGGTCTCAACGCGTGCAGAAGCAACGGCTCGCCGGCCAGCTCGAGGAACGGCTTCGGCACACCGCCCATCCGGCGGCCCGATCCGGCTGCGGGAACGACGACGCCGACGCGAGTTGGGGGTGCCTCCGTTCGGGCTACCCCCGTCACGGCTCGAAGCTCGGCCCCGACTCCCCGTGCCTTCCACCCTGCGACGGGCCGCGGGCCACCGAATCGAACCGGGTGTAAGCCTTCTGGAAGAACAGCTCCACCGCACCGGTGGGACCGTTTCTCTGCTTGCTGACAATGAGCTCCGCCTTGCCCTCGAGCTCCTCCCGCTTCTCGGCCGGAGCGTAGTACTCGGGCCGGTAGAGGAACATGACGAGGTCAGCGTCCTGCTCGATGGAGCCCGATTCACGCAGGTCGGAAAGCAGGGGACGCTTGTCGGTCCGCTGCTCCGGCCCCCGACTGAGCTGAGACAGGGCGATGACGGGCACCTCCAGCTCGCGGGAGAGGGCCTTGAGGCCGCGGGAGATCTGGCTTACCTCCTGGACGCGACTCTCGGATTGTCCGGTGCCGGACATGAGCTGCATGTAGTCGATGACCACCATACCCAGATCCTTGCCGTCCGACCGGATCTCCGACTGGAGGCGGCGTGCCTTGGCCCGGATCTCCAGGACGTTGCTGCCCGGCTGGTCGTCGATCCAGATCGGAGCCGTGTTGAGGTGCCCGGCGGCCGCCGCCAGCCTCTGGTGCTCCTCCTGGGTGAGACGCCCCCGACGCAGCTTCTGAGCGTCGATCCGTCCCTCGGCGCACAGGAGCCGCTGCACCAGCTGCTCCGACGACATCTCCAGGGAGAAGATCGCCACCGGAATGGTGTGTCCGATCGCCGCGTTGGCAGCGACGTTCATGACCCACGAGGTCTTTCCCATGGAGGGGCGCCCTGCCACGATGACCAGATCGCCCTTCTGAAGACCCGTCGTCATCCGATCCAGATCCGGGAAGCCCGTGGGAACCCCCGTGATCCCCGTGTCGGACGCCTGGAGCCGCTCGATGTGCTCGAAGGCCGACCAGAGGATCTCCTTGATCCATACGAATCCCTCGCGCCTGTGGCTCTCGGCCACCTGGAAGATCCGGGCCTCGGCCTGGTCCAGCAGCTCGTCGACGCTCTGTTCGCCCTGGTCGTACACGTCGCGGATGATCTGGGACGACTGCTCCACGAGCCGCCGCAGGAGGGCCTTGTCCCGGACGATGCGGGCGTGGTACTCCAGATTCGCCGCCGTGGGAACCGCATCCACGAGGGTGGCGAGGTAGTCGAACCCGCCGGCCGAATCCAGCTCCCCGGTCTTCTTGAGCTCGTCGGAGACCGTGATGACATCGACGACGTCGCCCCGCTCGAACAGCCGTACCATGGCCCGGTAGAGCCGCCGATTGGCCTCCCGGTAGAACATGGATTCGTTGAGGTGCTCCACCGCCCGGGTGACGCCCTCCCGGTCGATGAGCATGCCCCCCAGGACAGCCGTCTCCGCCTCCATGGAGAACGGCGGCGTGCGGTCGAATACGGCCTGCGCAAAGCTGGGAGAAGCTTCCATCGATACGGGCGCTCGGGGAAGTGGCAATCTACCGTCGCGGGGGACGCCCGCCTAGTGGAACCTGGGCACTCCAGATAGCGACGCAGCCTATGCGCCGTCCATCACGCCTCGGAGAAGCTGCAGGTCGCTCCAGACCGGTCGGGTCCATTTCGCGTTCCGCAGAAGCGCGGCAGGGTGGTACGTCACCACGAGCGGAATCCCGCGGTAGGCATAGACTTCCCCCCGCAGCCGCCCCAGGGGCTTCTGCAGGCCCGTCAGGGACTGGGCCGCGAAGGTGCCAACGGCCAGGAGCGCCTGAGGGGCGATGAGCTCCAGCTGCTTCTCGAGGAAGGGGGCGCAGGCCGAGATCTCGTCCGGGAGGGGATTCCGGTTCCCGGGTGGACGGCATTTCAGGACGTTGCAGATGTAGACCGACTCGTTCCGGGACAGGTTCACGCATTGGAGCAGGATGTCCAGGAACCGACCCGCCGGGCCCACGAAGGGGAGTCCGGTCGCGTCCTCGTTGGCGCCGGGAGCCTCTCCCACCACCACGAGCCGGGCTTCGACGGCTCCGTCGGAGAACACGACTTGGGTACGGGTCTCCGCGAGCCGGCAACGCGTACAGGAGAGGGCTTCGGTGCGCAGCTCCTCGTAGGAGGCGGGCACCACCGGGAGGCGCTCCCCGGTCGCCGGCAGCTCGGCCGCGGACCCCTCGGACGCCATCACCTTCGCCAGCCCCCTGTTCCGGGCCTTCAACGGCGCGGCCCCCGCCAGGGCCAGGACCTCCTCCCGGCTGAGCGTTTCGAGGAAGACGTCTCCCGCTCCCATCTCGCGGCGTTGCCGAAGGAAGCGGGCCACCTCCCGAATCTCGTCGGGTCCGCTCACGACGACGACTCCATGCGGCGCCGCACACGGTCGAGGATCGCCTCGGCGACCTCGTCCTTGCTCTGCAGAGGGAGCTCCTCGACCTCTGGCTCTCCACCGAGAATGACCACGCGGTTGGTCTCCGATTCGAACCCGCTCCCCGCCTCCATGGCGTCATTCGCCACCAGCAGCTGGAAGCCCTTGGCTTCGAGCTTGAGGCGCGCGTTGGCCAGCAGGTTCTCCGTCTCCAGGGCGAACCCCACCGCCACGCTCCCCGGCTTTCGGAGACTCCTCGTCTCGGCAGCGATGTCGGGGTTCACGGTCAGCTGCACCGTGAGGGCATCCCCGGCGTCGCGCCGCTTGACCTTCTGATGAAGGGCCTCATCCGGTCGGTAGTCGGCCACCGCAGCGGAGAAGATGGACACGTCCATGCCCGGGATCAGATCCGCCACGGCCGCGTGCATCTCGGTGGCCGTTTCCACCACAACCACATCCACCCCCTCGGGGAGCGGACGGGACGCGGGCCCGGTCACGAGGGTGACCCTGGCTCCCCGCCGCCACGCCGCCTGGGCCAGAGCAAACCCCATACGACCGGAGGAGCGGTTTCCGACGTACCGTACCGGATCGACCGGCTCTCGCGTGGGGCCAGCGGTCACGAGCATCGACCGGCCACGCAGGATCGGATCCTCACCGAGGGCCCGGCCCACGTGCTCCGCGATCTGCCATGGCTCCAGCATGCGACCGGGGCCCGCACCCTCTCCCACGGCCAACAGGCCCTCTGCCGGGCCCGCGACGGCATAGCCGAGCTTGTCCCTCACATGGGCCAGGTTGGCCTGCACCTGGGGGTGGGCGAACATGCGATCGTTCATCGCGGGGCACACGACCACGGGAGCCCGCGTGGCCAGGAGCGTCGTGCAGAGCAGGTCGTCCGCCCTCCCGTGGGACGCCCGGGCAAGAAAGTCTGCGGTGGCCGGCGCCACGCAGATCACGTCCGCCTCGCGGCCCAACCGCACGTGCAGCGCCGCGCCCCCGGGGCTGAAGAGGTCGGTGGCGACGGGCCGGCCCGTGACCCCTTCGAAGGACACGGAACCGACAAACCGTCGGGCGGAGCGGGTCATGACCACATCGACCTCGCTGCCCAGAAGCGTCAGATCCCGGGCCAGCTGGACCGACTTGTACGCCGCGATGCCCCCGGTCACCCCGAGGACCACGCGCCGTCCCGCCCAGGGACGGCGGGGGACGAGCGCGGCGGCAGGCACCGGGCTATTCCTCCCGGCGTCGGCGCCTCACCAGCCGGTACTCGATCTGGCCCGAGGTGAGCGCCTCCAGCGCGCGGGTCGTGAGCTTCTTCTCTTCGCCGAGCGGCATGGCCTCCCGAGGAAGGGAATTGAGCTCCCGGCTGTATTTCGCCGCCACCAGCACACCCAGGTACTTGCTCTCGGTGCCCGTGGCGACCTCGTCGGGGGTGAACACACGCATGCAGATCTCCTATCCGTTCGCGTTCGCGTACTCGTTGCGGAGGACGCGTGCGATGCCCGCGCGCAGCTCCTCCGCCTGCTGTCTCAGCCCCGGCGCACGATGGGTGCGAAGGGCCTCGCCCTCCACGATGCCCCGGATCTCACCGAGGCATCGCTGGAAGTCGTCGTTGACCACCACGTGGTCGAAGTCGGTGGCGTGCTGCAGCTCCTCCATGGCGGATTGGAGTCGCCGAGCCACATGGGCCGCGTCTTCCGTGCCCCTGCCCTGCAAACGCTCGAGGAGCGTGTCGACCGACGGCGGAAGAACGAACACGAGCACGGCCTCGGGAGTGGACCGCCGGACCTGCAACGCGCCCTGTACGTCGATGTCGAGGATCACGTATTCCTTCCGCCGGGCCGCGGCATCCAATTCAGCCCGAGGGGTACCATAGAGGTGACCGTGGACCTCCGCCCATTCCGCCAGCTCGCCGTGGTCCATCATACGCTCGAACTCCCGACCATCGACGAAGTGGTAGTCCACACCGTCCGCCTCGGTTCCCCGTGGCGGTCGGGTCGTGACCGAGACGGAAAACTCGAAGTCGTCGAAGCGGTCCACCAGGGCCCGGGCCAGGGTCGTCTTGCCGGTACCCGAAGGGGCAGCCAGAACGACCGGAAACGACCGGCGATCGATACCGCTCACTCCACGTTCTCCACTTGCTCCCGGAGCCGCTCGATCTCCTCCTTGAGGGCCAACGACGCCTCGGTGATCCCCGTGTCATTGGCCTTGGATCCGATGGTGTTCGCCTCCCGGTGCAGCTCCTGAACCAGGAAGCTCAATCGCTTGCCCACCGACTCCGATCCGTCCCCTGCCAGGGCCTCACGGAAGAGCTCGACGTGGGATCGGAACCTCACCAGCTCCTCGTTGATGTCCCACTTGTCGGCGAGGTAGGCGATCTCCCGAGCCATCCGTTCCTCGTCGATGTCCACCTGCTCGGAGAGCTCCCGCACGGCCTGCCGAAGGCGATCCCGCTCCCGGAGAAGCCGTTGGGGAGCCAGCTCGGCGATGCGGGCCAGCTGGGTCGACATGGCCTCCAGCCGTTCGCACAGGTCCGCCTCGAGGCGCACTCCCTCCGCCTCACGGAGGCGCAGCACTGCCTGGACGGCCTCGTCGGCCATCTCCCGCAGCACGTCGACCTCCACGTCCGGCGAGTCGTCTGCCTCAGGCGGGCGGAAGAGGTCGCTGAACCGGGCGATGTGGGCGAGCTCCACCTCGCCCGGCAACGACAGCTCCGAGCGGATCGCCTCGAGCGCCTCCCTGTACTCACGGGCCTTCGCCAGATCGACCCTGGGCGCCCCTGCGCGTTCCGCCGAGCGTCGGTCGATGGACAGGTAGACGCTCACGTGCCCGCGGAACAGGCGCCGGCGGAGGACCTCGGTGAGGTCGCTCTCGAACCGGTCGAAGCCAGGCGGCGTCTTCAGGTTGGGGTTGAAGAAACGATGGTTCACCGTCTTCACCTCCAACTGCAGTCGGCCGGCCGGCGTGTCCCGCTCAGATTGACCGTACCCCGTCATGCTCCGGATCATGGACGGTCGTTTCATCCCCCGGTTCGGTGGCTCGCATGGTGTAGAGCATTACATGATAACTCCACGTGGGCACTTGTCGAAGATTTGGCGAGATCTGCGGCGTCAGTTCCACATGGTCCAGCGCAGACCGTACACCGCCCGGGTCCGAGGGAGCAAACGCTCGGGAAAGTCCTGGAGGTTGGGCCGGAGGGTGAAGTTCTCCCAGCCCAGAAAGATGCGAACCGACACGATCCGCATCTGCAGGCGAGTGTACCAGCTCTGGTAGAAGGGAACGGACGCCAGCTCGGCCGCCGTCGACCCGCCCTCCTCGGCCTCCGACCCGTCGGGGCTGAAGAGCTGGCGTACGGTCATGGGATCCCGGCCCCGCACGCCGATCCTCCAGTCCAGCTCGAAGTTCTCCGATTCGAGGTAGATCCGGTGAAACACCAGTGCCCCGGCGTAGATGCGCCGGGGAAGGTACGACCAGGGCTCCTCCCACTGCTGCAGGGACCCCTCCAATCGGAAGCCCTCCCACGGCAGGGGAAGCGGGACCCGCGCCCACGCCTCCCACCCGGTCCGCTTACCGCCCAGAAGGGGGGCCTCGTCCCGGTCCGCCTCGATGCCGATGGGAAGCAGGGAATCAGCCTCGAGCTCGAGGAGGGCCCCCGAAAGCACGAGCCCCCGGTAGGCCCATTGGACCCCCAGCCTCCTGGCCGAGCGATGCGTCACCCGGAAGAGCGGATCCGCCTCCACAGTGTCCGCGGCGGGCGCCTCCGTGGAGTCGGGTGGCGGTGGCGGCCCCATCACCGGCCCTACCCGGGCCCCGTAGGTGCCCGACTCCGTCGACGCGAAGAGGGAGAGTCCCAGGACCGGACGCGTCCAGGCTCGCAGTCGACGAGCAGAGGTGCCGTCTCCCATCCACCAGGCCCGATCCAGCTCCACGGCCACGCCCCCCACGGACGCGCTGGACGCGCCAGCCGAGACATCCACACGCGTCTTCGGCAGGGCGTCTCCGCCGAATCGCCTCAACGCCCCGGAGGCGTAGGTGTCGCCCCTGCGATACGTCGCTCGCATCCCCACCTGGGACCGCCGACCTCCTTCCAGCGCGTATTCCGGCCGCTCGTCCTCCACCGAATGCGTGCTGCGTCCCCAGTAGACCTCGGCGGTGACCCCCTCCGCGAGTCGGGCGCGGCCCCGCAGGGTCCAGTCGGTGCGTCCCGTCTTCGACGCGTAGGGTTCGGCCTCGTTCGCCGCGCCCATACGGCGGAAGTCGAGGGCGAGCCCGGCTCCATCGCCTCGGTGAAGCTGGTAGCGGAGCCACGAGCCGGTCCGGTTGCCGGGCTCGTCGCCGCGGGCGCCGCGGCTGTCGAAGCGCTCCAGACCGAGGCCGATGCTACCTCCCAGCGCATTGGCATCGGTGAAGGCGCCACGGAACACGTTGGTGGCCAGATCCCCGGTCCCGGCCTCGATGAGGGAATACGGCCGGGCATCGTCGTGAACCCGACTCTCCATGTGGATGCGGACCTCCGTGAGGTGGCGTTCCACCCGAACGCTCTCGATGCCCGCCAATCCGACCCGAGCCAGATCGGTGGTCCCTCCGCCCAGAGGGATCACCTCGAAGCCATCGCGGATCACCCGGATCCGCCCTGCCCCGGCGCCGAACGCGGTCACGGCCAGGGGTGTCCCGTAGTCCCCGGTGAGGAGCGGCACCATGCCTGGCACGTCGGCCAGGAGCTCCGCGAGGGTGACGGCTTCCGACGCCATGATCTCGGCGTGGTTCCAACCCCACACTCCCGCGGCCCAGCTCTCCACCATCTCGTATCCCAGGGAGGGGAGGTTGTAGAAGATCGTATCCGCCGACAGGGTGTCGACCTGGGAGGCGGCGAGGGAATCCGCCCGGGCGAGGGAGTCCGCCGCGAGGGAGTCCGCCGCGAGGGAGTCGGGGACCGTCACCGAGTCCGGCCGCACCTGGCCCGCGACGGGACGGGCCGATCCGTCGAGTCCGATCAAGATCGCCCAGGCAAGGGCGATGACGGCGCCAGCCTGGACGAGGGAGCGAGGCACAGGACTGGGAGGCGGTGACACCGTCAGCTTGCGCGCCCTCTCACCCAGGCGACCAGAAGGCGGGTGGGGAAGCCATGGCCTCCCTTTCGAAGATAGGGCTGCTTCCCCTCGCCGTACGCGGTTCCGGCGACGTCCAGGTGCGCCCACGGCGTCTCCCCGACGAACTCCGACAGGAAGCATGCCGCCGTGATGGTGCCCGCCGGCCGGCCCCCCACGTTTTTCAGATCGGCGGTGTCACTTTCCAGCTGCTTCTTGTAGTCGTCCCAGAGCGGCAGGGGCCAGCACCGCTCGCCGGAGCGCTCCCCCGCGTCCCGGAGCTCCTGGATCAGCTCCTCGTCGTTCCCCAGAACCCCGGCCGCGTGGTGACCGAGGCCGATGACCACGGCTCCCGTAAGCGTCGCGCAGTCCACCATGGCCGCCGGATTCCGTCGGGCGCCGTAGGCCAGAGCGTCGGCGAGAATCAGCCTGCCTTCCGCGTCCGTGTTGATGACCTCCACGGTCTTGCCGGCCAGGGTGTCGATGACGTCCCCCGGCTTGACGGCGGTGCCCGAGGGCAGGTTTTCCGAGGAGGGCACGATGCCCACCACGTTGGCCTGGAGGCGGAGCTTCGCGATGGCCTGCATGGCCCCGAGGACCGCGGCTCCCCCCGACATGTCGAACTTCATGTCCTCCATGCCGGAAGGGGGCTTGAGCGAGATCCCTCCGGCATCGAACGTCAGGCCCTTCCCCACGAGCACCAGGGGGGGATCACCCTCGTTCCCTCCCGCGTGCTCGAGCACGATGAGGCGCGCCTCTTCCTTCGAGCCCTGGGACACCGCGAGAATGGCGTGCATGCCCTCGGCGCGGAGCCTCGCCTCGTCGAAGACGGTCACGGCCAGACCATGCTCGGTCCCGATCCGATGAGCTTCCTCGGCCAGGAGGGACGGAGTGGCCCGGTTGCCCGGCCGGGATTGGAGCGTGCGAGCCAGGTTCTCCGCTTCGGCGATGACGTACCCCACGTGGACACCCTCGCCGACATCCTCCGAGTCGGAAAGGACGTCGATCTCGCCCACGTCGGTGCGGGGCCCCTCGCCCGATTCCGTATTCTTGAGCTCGGTGAAGCGCCACGCGGCGAGGGTCGCCCCCTCGGCGGCGGCCTGCCCCAGCTCTCTGCCGCCCGGGCCGTCCGATCCCGGAAGCCAGAGCGAGAGCCGCTCCAGACCGAGACGCTCGGCCACCCGCACGGCACGAGCCGCGAAGCGCCGGACCTGCTCGGTGTCGAATCTCCCCGGCTCACCGGTCCCCAGCAACGCGAACCTCTCCGGTCCCTGCGACGATGCGTAGAGCACGACTTCGTCCTTCGTGCGCCCCTTCAGATCGCCGGACTCGAGGGCCCGCAGAACCGCGCCGCCGGTAGCGTCGTCGACGTCGGCCAGCAGCCCCGAAGGCTCCGTGATGCCTTCCGGGACCGCCAGGGCCATGAGGGGCGTGTCGTGCTGGAGAGCTTCGCTGACGAGGAATCGAACCTGCATGGCTGGACCGGTGCGGAAGAGCCCACGAGGGCCGGGGGCGGGTCGGGTGTCGGCTCCGTGCGCCGGCGCGAGGCCGGAGCTCGCAGAGCCTTCAAGTTATTTCGATCCGGAGGATGGGAGCAATGCCGAACTGGCGAGCGGACCGTCGGCCGGCACCTCGGCTCCGCAGGGGCCGGCGTCGCCCGGCACAGGGGCGGCCGTGTCTCGAGCCGTTCACGGTCTCCTCATGAGGAGGGCCGGAGGAGGCCCTCGCGCATCCGCCGGATATCGGCAGGGCCCGTCCTGCAGCACCCCCCGACGAGACGGGCGCCCACCCGCCGCCAGCCGACCGCATCCGATCCGGGATCCCATTCCTCCACACCGTCGCTCCACGTCTTTGTCGCCGCGTCGTAGGCCTCGCCGGAGTTGGGATAGGCCGCCAGGGGCACGTCTCCCGCCTCGGCGGCGGCAGCGCGAAGGAGGGCCTCCACCCGCGAAGGGGGTACGCAGTTGAATCCCACGGCGGCCACCCCGTGTGCAGTCCGGCACAGGCGCACCGCCTCGGCGACGGGGCTACCGTCGGCCAGATGCGCCCCGTCCCGGCACTGGAAGCTCAGCCAGGCCCATCGATCGGGGGTCTCGGCGAGGAGTCGCAGGAGGGCGCGGGCTTCCACGAGCGACGGAATCGTCTCACAGGCCAGGAGGTCGGCGTCGGACCTGGCCAGCAGTCTCCAGCGGCGGCGGTGAAAGGCCATCAGAGCGTCTTCGTCCAGGTCGTAGCGCCCGGTGTATTCGGAGCCGTCGGCCAGATAGGCCCCGTACGGGCCCACGCTGGCTGCCACCAGAGGCTGCAGGCGTCCTTCCCGGTTGGCAGGGCGGGCCCAGAAGCCGTTTCGCGCCTCCACCGCCAGGGAGACCGCAGTTCTGAAGGCCCTCCCGGCCTGGGCGTCGTCGAGTCCCCGCGCGGCAAACCCCTGGAAGGTGGCCTGATACGTCACGGTGGCGATGCAGTCGGCTCCCGCCTCCAGGTAGTCGCGGTGCACCGCCGTCACCTCCTGCGGGGCGTCCAGCAGCACCCGCGCCGACCAAAGGGGATCGTCCAGGTCCTGCCCTCGGGACTCCAGGGCGGTGGCAAGGCCTCCATCGAGGATCGCGACGCCCTGGGCGTCCAGGAAGGGCTGGAAAGGATTCGGAGGCGCTGTCGCTTCCCGGCGATGCGGCTTCATGGCCTCATTCTGGGCTCCGGCGCTGTCCGTGGCCAGCGGCCCTACCCCTGGGGTCACAGCAATCCCGTGCGGTCTCTTCGATGAGGTGGCGCACCACGGCCTGGAGATCCCCGCCGCTCTCCCGGTACACTTCCAGCTGCCGGTCCGCGCTCGTCCCATCCTCCAGGATCCGGAACGCGTATTCCACCTCATCCCTGGTGCCGAGGTCATCGACCACATCACCGAGGAACCCGTCCACCAGCTGGTTGACGAGGGATCGAACCGGGACCTCGTGTCCCTTCCCCAGGTCGATGATCTTGCCGTCCAGCCCGTAGCGTACCACGCGCCACTTGTTCTCCGACAGGAGAGCAAGGGGATAGAGTCGAAACGTGAGGTTGTCCCGGTGAAGCTTCCAGAGCTTTGCGACGATGGCCTGGAAGATGGCTGCAACGCATACAGCCTCATCCACCCGGGTGCACATGTCGCACACCCGGAACTCCAGCGTCGGGTACGCATAGGACGGACGAACGTCCCACCAGATCTTGGTGGGGTCCTGGATGGAGTTGGCCCGGATGAGGGTGGAGATCAGGTATTTGTAGTCTGCCCAGGTACCGATGGTCGGGGGCGTTCCCGTGCGGGGGAAGTTCCGCCATACGACGCTTCGGTAGGACTTCAATCCCGTGTCCCGCCCCATCCAGAAGGGTGAGCTGGTGGAAAGCGCCAGCACGGGGGGCAGGAAGTACCGAGCCACGTTCATGGTTTCGATGAGGAAGTCCGCGTCCTCGATACCGACGTGGACGTGGCACCCGAAGATGAGGTTCTTTCGGGCCAGATCCTGGAGGTCGGCTTCGATCCCCAGATAGCGCTCGAGGGGCGTGATCTCCTGATCCAGCCACGACGCGAAGGGGTGGGTGCCCGACGCCATGATGGTCAGATCCTTCTCCCCCGCCAGCTCCATCACCTCCCGACGCAGCCGGAGCACCTCCTGGCGCACCTCGGAGGGTTCCCGGCACACGCGGCTTCCCACCTCGACCACGGATTGATGGAGCTCGGGCTTGAGATCCCGGACGATCACCTCGCCGTCCTGGAGGATCTGGGTGATGTAGGAGCGTAGCTCCCCCGTGCCGGGATCGACGATCTGGTACTCTTCCTCGATACCGAGGGTGAGGGACGGCTCCCGCATGGGTTCTCCTCGGGCGAGAGAGGCGCCCAGGGCAGCCCGGCGGACTCGGGGGGCTTCCTAAGTTCAGGAAAAGGGAGCGCCGGTTCAACTGGCGGTGCCGCCTACCCACCCTCCGCGTTCAGGTCGTAGCGCATGATGCGGCCATGGGGACCGTCCCGGTCCCGCTCGAGCCCGAACACCTGACCCCCGGGGCCCGGCGCCGGTTCCGTGTGGGCCCGGATCCGGGCGTGGTCGCCGTCGGACAGCCGCAGGGAGAGAGCCCGAAGGTTGTCCCGCATCCGCGCCAGTGAGCTGAACCCCACGAGGACGGCCGCCACGCCCGGCCGGTCCAGGACGAACCGGAGCGCCACGGTGGCCGCGTCCACTCCGTGCTCCTCCCCCAACGCCGCAAGGGTCGACAGGAGGCCCTGGTACGCCTTCCACCCTCCGAACTCGTCGATGATGAGGCGGTACTTGACCAGCGACCGGTTGGGAAGCCGCGCGTGCCCGGGGTCCGTGGCTCCGAGCCAGGCGGGCGTCAGGAAGCCGCCGGCCAGGGCGCCGTAGCACAGCAGACGCATCCCGGACCTCGAGCACGCCCGGGCGAGTCCGCTGTGCTTCGGACGGCGATCCATGGCCGAATACTGTACCTGGTCGGACACGACCCGGACCCCGGCGCCCTCCATCCGGGCCACGTCATCCGCCGTGAAGTTCGTGGCGCCGACGTGGCGGATCTTCCCCTCCTTCTGGAGTTCGCCCAGGGCGCCGACGGCCCGCAGCCAATCCCCCCTGCCGAAATCCCACCAGTAGAACTGGACCAGATCCAGGATCTCGACCCCCAGCCGGCGAAGCGACCGCTCCACGATCCCCCGCACATGGGCAGCGTCAACCTTCTCGAGGGCCCCCAGGTCGGGAACGAGCTTCGTATGGATCCGGAGAGGTCGGTCTCCCCCCGACGTGGTGCGCCACCGACGGAGGAACGCCCCGAAGAGCTCCTCCACCCCGGTGTAGATGTCCGCACAGTCGAAGGTGTCCAGGCCCATGTCCGCCATGGCCACCAGGCGCTCGACCGCGGCGTCCATCTCGACGGCGTCGGGCCTGTGCCCGGCGGACAGCTGCCAGCCGCCCACGACGAGGCGGGAGATGTCGTACCCCGGCGCGAGCTCGAATCGTGCGCCGACGGGGGAGGTCATCACGGGAGGGGCACCGCCGTCACGTCCGAGTGCCGGAACGTACGCCGTCCCGCGCGGGTGATGCGGAAGCGCCCTCCGCAGTAAGGGTCGGGACATGCCACCACGGCGTCGGTGGTCATCCAGTCGTTGGGATGGGTGTCCCGCTGCTTCGCCGGCAGAAGCGGGAGAATCGCGGCCAACGGGTACAGCGGGAAGGTCTGCCCCTCCGGAAAGATCAGGTTCTCGCCCCGCACCTCGAACCAGCTTCCGGCCGGATGGTTGCAGACCATGGGCGCATCCCCCTCCTCGACCTCGACCCGCAGGTCGTAGAGCTCGAAGGCCTCGTCGCGCTCGCTCACGGCTCCTTCCTTTCTGAGGTGTGGTCACGAGCCTAGCTTCCCCTCCCTCATAATCCAAACGCCCCCTGGCCCGAGCCATGACCTCTGACCCACCGTCCCCCGCGGCACGCCTCTCCTTCTGGGGAGGTACCCCCGGCGCGCTGGCACCCCTGGGGCTCTTCCTCGCCGGCGTGAGCTGGCTGGGCCTGTCCGGCGCTCCGGACGAGTCGGGATTCTGGCCGGTGCTCCTCTTGGCCCTCTCCCTCGGCGTGCTCCTGGCCCGGGACCGGGAGGCCTACGCCGAAGCGGTGGTGGACGGCATGAGCCGGCGCCTGGTCATGATCATGGTCCTGGCCTGGCTCCTGGCTGGCGTGCTGGGCACCCTGCTCCGGGAGAGCGGGATGGTCGAGTTCCTGATCTGGGCGGCCGGGGCGGCCGGGCTGTCCGGGGGAGGCTACGTGGCGGCGGCCTTCCTCGTGTCCGCGATCTTCAGCACGGCCACCGGCACCAGCCTGGGCACGCTGCTCATCTGCATCCCCCTGCTCTACCCGGCCGGCGCTTCGATGGGCGGCGATCCGGCGTTCCTTCTGGGCGCGATCCTCGGGGGCGCCACCTTCGGGGACAACGTGTCTCCCATCTCCGATACCACCATCGCGTCGGCGGGCACCCAGGGTGCGGACATCGCCGGGGTCGTCCGGAGCAGGATCCGGTACGCCCTCCCGGCGGCCTTCGTGTCGCTGGCCGCCGCGCTGTGGCTGGGGGGCGCCCCACCCGCCGGCGGCTCCGCAACCATCGGAGGCACGCTGCCCCATGCCGGTCTCGCCATGCTGGCGGTACCGGCCTTGGTCCTCGCGCTGCTCCTCCGGGGGCGTGGCCTGGTGGAGTCTCTGGTCTTCGGCATCCTGCTGGCCGCCGTCCTCGGTCTCGTCCTCGGTGCCTTCGAGCCCGGTGACCTGCTGGGAATCGACCGGGACAACTTCGTGGCCACGGGTCTCCTGCTGGACGGGATGCGCCGCGCCGTGGGCATCTCCGTCTTCACCCTGCTCCTTATGGGACTGGTGGGAGCGATCGAGGCCTCGGGCCTGATGGACGGTCTGGTCTCCGTCGCCCGCTCCAGGCTGCGGAGCCCGCGAGGGGCGGAGGGATGGATCTTCGCCACGGTCACCGCCGCGGTGGTCCTCACGACCCACTCGGTGGTGGCCATCCTGGCCACGGGGGGTCTCGCGAAGGAGGCCGGCGAGTCCTTCGGGCTGGGGCCCTACCGCCGGGCCAATATCCTGGACGTCACGGTGTGCACCTGGCCCTTCCTGCTTCCCTTCTTCATTCCCACGATCCTGGCCTCGGCGCTCACCGGCGGCCTCGAAGGCGTGCCCCGCCAGTCGCCCTGGTCGGCAGGGCTGCACAACGTGCACTCGTGGGCCCTCCTCGGCGTCATCGTGCTGGCCATCGCGTCGGGTTGGGGCCGGCGGGACCGAACCGTGGGCTGAGCCGACACGTACGGCCCTCGTGTCGCTTGCGCGGGGCGAATCTACGGTCTATCTTCGGGTATATTCGGTTTTTGTTCGGCTTCGGTCCCCGGAACCGACGGCATGCCAGTAGGGCGGTAGGGGTCGCCAGAGGCGGCGAGAGGATGAGCGGCAGCGTCGGTATCCGGGGGCCTTCGTCTCGATGTCCCATCCATCCATGGTCGAGAATCACTCCGATATGCATGGTTTTCCCACCCACCAGGGTATTGGGTGGGTTACTCAGGCATCCCGCGGGAACGCCGGGGCAAGCCGAACCACGCCCTGGAGCCCCACGGCGGATTCCGGACCGGGTGGATCTGCGCCGGGGAGTCGCCTGGCCCTTTGCCTCTGGCTCCCCACGTTCGAGCTGCGCCTGGAGTTGGTGCGCTTCCCCGAGCTGGATACCACCTCCGTGGCCCTGCTCTCCCCCGGTGAGAGTACCCGCCGCACCATCTGGCAGGTTTCGGAGCGTGCCTTCGATGCAGGGGTCCGACCGGGCCAACTCGTCTCCCAGGCCGTGTCCCTCTGTCCCTCCCTCACCCTCCTGGAGCCCGATCCAGCTCATTACGACGCCGCCGTGGACGCCATGCTGGAGGTCCTGTCCGAGCTCACCCCCGTCCTCGAGCCGGCTGGGCGAGGACGTGTCTTTCTGGGCATGGACGGCCTGGGCCGGCTCTACGGCTCCCCTCTCAGACAAGCCGAACGAGCTCTTCGAACCCTGTTCCGGGTCTTCCCCTCCCCGCTGGTGGCAGCGACCCGGGCAGGCATGGCCCCGGGGAAGTTCGGCGCCTGGGTGGCCGCAGTCTCCGCCCGATCGGGCATGCCCGTCGTCGTATCCGACGAAGGTCTTCCCGGCTTCCTGGCATCCTGCCCCGTGGGCGCGCTTCCCGTGGATCCCCTGATGATCCAGCGTCTGGAACGCCTGGAGATCGGCACGCTCGAAGCGCTGCGTCGCTTCCCCGAGCCCTCCCTGGTGGCCCAGTTCGGCGAGGCCGGTCGGAGCGCCCTGGCCTGGGCCACGGGCCACCGCATCGACCCGGTCCGTCCCTGGCACCGGCCCAAGCCCATTCGCGTCTCCCTGGACTTCCCGGCCCCCGTCGGACTTGTCGGAACCCTCCACACCGCTCTGGACCGCCTGGTGGAGCGGGCACTTTCCCGTCCCGCCCGGCGGGGCCGAAGCGTGATGACGGTGCGCCTGGGGGCCCGCCTGGAAGGCGGAGGGTCCTGGTTCGTGGAGAGCGTCCTCCGGGAGCCCACCGCGGTCAGGGACAACATCACTTCCCCTCTGCGCGCGAAGATGACCCTGTCGCCTCCTCCCAGGGCCGTGGAGACCCTCATCCTGGAGTTCACCCGTTTTGGCGCCACCTCGGCCCAGATCGGTCTCTTCGACCGCAAGGAGGGCAGCGGACGAGAAGAATCTGGACGAAACTTGATGAATGGTGAAGTTCCTTTATCACTTAAAGATGCAGTTCGTGAGCTCAAGTTACGTCTAGGACATTCCCCACTGTACCGGGTGGTGGAGGTGGATCCGTGGTCACGGATCCCCGAACGACGCCACGCCCTGATGAGCTTCGACCCGTGACAGACGCCCCCCACCTCCGTCCCCTGGGGCGGCCCCGGCCTGTGGATGTTCGGGTGGACGACGTCGGAGAGCCGATCCACGTGCGACTTCCTGGGCGCCCTGCCAGGAGGGTCGAAGCCATCCGGGAAGCCTGGCGTATCGACGACGAGTGGTGGCGCGAGCCCATCTCCCGGGAATACCGTGCCGTCGTCCTCGATGACGGACGTCACGTTACCCTGTACCACGACCTCCTGGACGGTCGCTGGTATGCCCAGAAAGGGGATTGAGGTCGACGTCCCATCGGTGCATCGTCCAGACCCGCCGCTCCGTTCAACATCAACTGATGAGCGAGCCATGGTCATCCCCGTACCAGACGAACAGGAGACCCGGCCCCGTGCCTTCCTCCTCCTCGTCAGCCTGGGGGAGCACCTCCTCAGGGCATGAGTGAGCCGACCATCACCCGGGTGGAGCCCCTCCGACCGCGGGGTCTACGGGCCCGTGTGCACCTGAGCCGCGGTGAGCCTCTGGAGGTCGCCCTCGAGGCTCTCGAGCGCCTTTCCCTGGGCGCGGGGGACGCCCTTCCCTCCCACCGTCGACACCACCTCATCAACGCCGATGCCGACGTCCGGGTCAGGGACGCCGCCCTGAACCTCCTGTCCCACCGTGCCCGCACCCGGTCCGAGCTCCGCAAGAAGCTCCTGGACAGGGGCCACTCCGGTGCCCGCATCGAAGCCTGTCTTCGTCGGCTCGAGGATCGGGGCCTCCTCGACGACAGGGCCGTAGCGTCCGCGTTCGTGAGGGATCGGCTACGGTTCCGTCCCCGCGGACCCAGGCGCCTGTCGGCAGAGCTGCGGGCGAAGGGGATTTCCGCCGACGTCGCGGCCGACGTCATCGCGGATGTGCTGGAAGAGCAGGAGATCTCGGAGACGGACCTGGCGGTGGAGGCCGCGAGGCAATGGTTGTCTCGTCAGGGCTCCGGAGTCGTCCGCGCAATGGGCCGCGGCACCCGATCGCCCGAGTCGGAGAAAGCCAGACGACGGTTACGGGGCTATCTGGGCCGCCGCGGCTTCGGCGGAGAGCCCCTGCGAGAGGCCATGGAGGCTGCAAGGGAGGCCGCCGGTCGAGATTCGGACCCCGGCCCGTGAACGACGGGACCGGCCCTGGAGTCGTGCTCCAGGGCCGGTCTGTCGGAATGGTAGGGCTCAGTCCGCCGTGCCTCGTTCGATCACTGGGCGCACCGGACTTCGAGGGAGGCGAAGTCCGCCGATCCGGGACCCACGTTGAGCGTGCTGACCATGCGCTCGCCCGCGCCAGGCTTGAGGAGCGCCTGGATCTGGAGCTGCGACGTGAGCTGGACGTTGTCGGTGTGGATCCCCTTGTGATGCTCGTTGACGTGGGCCCGGTAGGGCTCGCCCCGCTCCCCCGTCAGGGGGTTGATGGGAGTGAGCTCCAGATGACCCACCGCCTTGAACTGGCTCACGAGGCTGCCCGACGGTGTGACGTAAACCTGCTGCCGCAGCGTGACCGGACCGGTCACCTCGAGATAGTCGAGGGGGCCCGTCAGGCAGAAGGGCTTCGGGATGATCTGGTCCCACTCCACGACCCGTTCCTGGCGGGCGATGCCCGCCTTCAAGGTGGCCGGATTGGCCACGTTGAGAACCACGGTCTCGCCGTCGTTGGCGCGGGGGTAGTCGCCGTTGGGAAGGGCCGGCGGATCGCCGATTGCCGCCTTCAACTCAGGCGGAAGCCCCACATACACGGCGGCCGGGATCTCGAGGAAATAGGGAGCATCGTTGATGCTCCCCGTGGGGAAAGCGGGGAGAGTCCCGTCCAGGATGCCGCTGCGCAGGAAGTCCACCACGACCAGCTGCTCGGCCAGCTCATAGCTCAGGACCTGATGGCTGGTGGTGCCGGGAATCAGAAGCTCGAAGTGGGCGCCCCCGAGGGTGAAGCCGCCCCCGTCGAAGAAGCGCAGGTGGAAGCGGATCGGGTCGTAGTCGCCGCATTGGAGCTGGATCGTCGAGCCAACCCAGCCGGAGGGATCGGCGTAGGCTGTCTGCATCTCCCCGATGGCGTCGCTCCAGGTGCAGTTGAACGGAAACACCGGCGGCATGCCGTAGGCCGTGCGGTCCCCGTCCAGGAACAGCAGGGACGCCCGGAGCGCCCGGGGATCGGCCTCGCCGGCGAAGACCACGTTCACGGGGTCCCGGGGCGTGCCCGTGTAGTTGGTACCGGTGTAGGGCCAGAACGAGAAGCTCCCGAAAGGAGCGGTGACGTCGGCCAGAGGGCTGGGCGTGGCCTGCTCATGGGCAGCGGATCCAAACGAGGGCCCGGAAACCTCCAGGGCCGTGGGGTCGGGAGTGTCGCCGCACGCCGCGAGCGCGCAGGTCGCAACGAGCAGGGTGGCGGGGCGAAAACGCTTCGGAGTCATGTCGGACCTCCTCGTAGGATGGGGGGCTACTGCCCCGGAAGCGGACCCCGAGACCGAGCCCGCGGGGTCGGCAGAGCATCGTCGGATCCAAGGTGGCCCTGGGCGATACGTCGCCGTATACGCGGAGCTACGTAGCCTCCGGGGGGAGACGACGTAGTGTGGCTCTCGCCGTGGCGTCCGCGCCCGTCGCCCTGCGGGGAGGACGCTTGAACCGTCCCCCTCGCCCGGCGATCTTCATGAGCCTCTCAGACGAAAGCGAGGGCGCGATGCTTCGCGTTGTTCGAAACGGTGCATTCTCCGCCTGGATCGTCGGGGCCGGTATCGTCCTGGGGGCGGGGGCCGCGCCCCTGCAGGCCCAGACTGCCCGGGAGATCATCGACCGGGTCGACCGGCTCCTCCGAGGCGAATCCAGCCACGGCCGGATGGAGATGTCCATCACCACCGAGCATTGGACACGCAGCCTGGAGATGGAGGTCTGGTCGCTGGGAGTGGATCACTCTCTGGTCCGTGTCACCGCTCCTCCCCGGGAAGCGGGCATGGCCACGCTCAAGGCCGATCAGGAGGTCTGGAACTACCTGCCCCGGGTCGACCGGACCATCAAGGTGCCGCCGTCGCTCATGATGGGTGCCTGGATGGGTTCCCACTTCACCAATGATGATCTGGTGAAGGAGAGCCGCATCATCGAGGACTACGACATCGAGATCGCCTTCGAGGGTGTGCGAGACGGTGTCGCGGTCTGGGAATTTCTCCTCACGCCCAAGCCCGACGCGCCGGTGGTATGGGGCCGCATCGAGGAGGAGGTTCGCCAGGACGACCTGATGCCCACGTGGGTTCGGTACTACGACGAGGACGGCCAGCTCGTCCGAAGGATGACGTTCTCGGACTTCCGGACCATGGGGGGACGGCTGGTCCCGGCGCGCATGGTGGTGCTGCCGGAGGACAAGCCCGAGGAGAGCACGACCCTGCTGTACCACGAGCTCCAGTTCGACATCGACCTGAACGAGGACTTCTTCAGCCTCCGCAATCTGCGTTCCCGGCGAGACTGAGATGACCGACGCGGTCTGGTGGCGCGTCCAGATCCGGGTCCTCACGTCGACCGGGCGCCTGCTCCTCCTGGGGGCGCTGGCCTTCGACCCCCTGGGCGGCCAGGACCTTGAGGTGACGGGGTATGCCCTGGGCGTCGGGACCTGGGCGGCCGAGAGCCCGCTTGGCCCCTCGGGAGTGACGCTCCTGGGGCGCGGCCGGGTCATGCCCATCGTGGTCATGGGAGGAGTGACGGTGGACGTGGCCTACGAGCACGTGGCCAGCCGGACTCCCACGGGCGGCGGCCTGTCGGTGACCACGCCCGGGGGGGAGGGCGCCGGAGGCGGAGACTGGCTGGGCACCGAATGGGTGATCCGTTCCACTGCCCGGTCCCTGTGGCGGCACCGATTCGATCGCCTCGCCCTGTCGTTCGAAACCGGTCCCGTCTCGGTCACGCTGGGGCGTCAGGCCATCTCGTGGGCTACCACGATGTTCCTGACCCCGGCGGACCCCTTCGCTCCGTTCGATCCCTCGGACCCCTTCCGGGAGTACCGGGGAGGGGTGGACGCCATCCGGATCCGCATCTTCCCGGGCCCGTTCAGCGAGGTCGAGACGGTTCTCCGGGCGACCGACACGACCGAGGGGGACAAGGTTACCGCGCTCGCCCGCGGTCAGACGTCGAGGGGAGGTTGGGCGTTCGGTGCGTGGGCCGGGGTGATCCACGAGGAGGCGGCTGGGGCGCTGTTCGCCACCGGAGCGGCCGGTGCCACGGCCCTTCGTGTGGAGGCCTCGCTGCGGGAGGACCGACAGGGTGAGGGAGCGACGATCCGCGCGACCTTCGGAGTGGACCGAAACTTCATCGTGAAGGGGAAGGACCTGATTCTGGTCGCCGAGATCCAGCACGATGGGCTGGGAGCAACCAGATCCTCTGATCTACTTGACGTGGTCATGTCCAAGTGGTTCGCAAGAGGTGAGATGCAGGTCCTGGGAAGGTGGTCCGTAGCGGTGCAGACAGGCTATCAGATCCACCCCCTGGTCTCGGTGCAGGCCGTGGCCCTGGGGAACCTTCTGGACGGCAGCACGCTTCTGGCCCCCGCAATCGGATGGTCGGCCACGGAGTCCATGTCGCTGCGCCTGGGCTTTTTCGCCGGCACCGGCCCGGGAGGGCTCGAGCCCGAGGCCTGGCTCCAGTCCGAGTACGGCTCCATTCCGGTCCTGGGATACGCGTCCATGTCCTGGTACTTCTGAACCTTTCGGGGGAGCCCCCGCGTAGATACGGGGTACAGGGCTCAGAGAGAGGAAGGACCATGGCCAAAAGCAGCCGTCAGAACGCACCCCGCGACCGGAAGCGAGGTCTGAAGCTCCCGAAACCGCCGTGTACCCCAGGGCCCCCCAAGACGCCCCCGCGTCCGAGGCCTCCCGGACCGACGGATTCCCTGTGGCCCGACCCGCTGCGGAACATCAAGCTGGGGAAGAAGAAGTAGAAGGAGCCCGCCCAGGTCCCGGCTCGTCCCGAGGGGGTGCCGGACCGGGTCAGCTCGCCGCCGCGAGAGCCGCACCGGATTCATCCGCAGCGGGCGACCCCCGGCCGCCGGGCCGCACGTTGTACCGGTATCCGATCCAGATGAGGGTCAGGCCGATGAGCTCCATCACGTACAGGACCTCAGTATGCCCGAACCGGGTCGCGGCGCCCCCGATGCCAGGCAGAAGCGCACCGGTCGCGATGTAGACGTTGCCCACGAAGCGGTGACGGGCCGATGGGTCCTTCCGGAAACGCCACGCCGACAGGGCAGCCCCGCCGATGAGGAAGATGGCGGCGTAGAGGTTGATGAACGGGCTGAAAAGGCGCGCCCACTGCCACTCCATCACCGCTCCGGTGAGCCGATGCGGCTCCACCAGCGTATGGTCGATGGGGGTGGCGATGACGGCCACCGACGCTACCAGCACCGTCGCGACGAGCGCCATCGAGAGCCGATTGGCCAGCTTCCGGGAGAACATGAGGTACACCGTGCCCTGGGCCAGAGGGGCGCCCCCGAGGAGGGCTCCGGAGATGTACCAGGACCGGAAGACGACCTCGTTCCATCCCAGGAGCGTCGTGAGGGATTCCGTCAGCGTACCCACCCCGTACAGAGCGATCCCAGCGGCCCACCACAGGAGATGCGGACCGGAACGCCGCGTCTTCCACCTCCGATAGACCGCCGGAGCGAAGAAGAACGCCACGAGCGTCGTGGCGATGGGGATGAAGTGGACCGGATCTCGCACCGAAGGCTCCTTCTCGAGTCGTGGGAGGGTTGGGAGTGGGGGGCCGCCGGGCAGTGGCGGCGCCCCCGCGTGGCCTTCGTCAGAAGGACACCTCCCAGGTCAGCGTCAGGTTCCTCTTCGGCTCGGGCCGGAAGAAGGACACATTGGAGAACTCCGCGTAGAGCTCGTCCGTGAGGTTCGTGACCGCGATGCTCAGACGGTGCGCCATATTGTCGGTGCGCAGGACCGTCAGGCCTGTCCGCAGATGCATCACCGTGAAGGCGGGCAGGACGTCCCCGACGGGGTTCTCGCCCAGGTCCACGTCCTTCCGATCTCCGTTGTGGCGCACCTCGTAGGTGGCCCAGAACCGGTTGGAGGGATGGGTGTACCGCAACGTCCCGGTGAGCTTGCTGTTGAAGGACTCTCCGACGGGATTCTCCTCGTTGAGGGCATCCTTGGCATCCATCCACGTGTAGCTCCCGCCCACGGAGAATCCACCGCCGAGGAGGACCTCGGTGCCCAGCTCCACGCCCCTGAAGAGCAGCTCCTCGACATTCGTGTTCTGATAGGCCGCCAGCCCGTTCACCTCGGTATCGAGCGCCTGAATGCGGATGCCGTCGAAGATCTTGTTCCGGTACGTGAAGGCCTCGGCAGAAAACCTGTCCCGGACGTACCGGACGCCGAGGTCGACGTTGACGCTGGTCTCGGCCCTCAGGTCGGGGTTCCTGACCTGGTAGCCCGAGCCCTCGGGGGTGGCACCATCGAAAAAGCGCTCGATCAGGTTCGGGGAGCGGAAGGCTCGGCCCACCGAGCCCACCAGGGTGAAGCCGCTCCCCAGCTCGAAGAGGGAGTTCAGCGCCCCCACGAAGGTTCCGTCGCTGATGTCGACGGGCTGCTGATCTTCCAGCCCCGGCGTGGAGAAGGTTTCGGCTCGGCTGTTCTGGTACCGCCCGCCGGCCACGACCGAAAAGCGCTCGGTGAGCTGGACCTCACCCTGGAGGAAGGCGCCGAACGTAAGAAACGCCGCCTCGGGCAGCTGAGGCCGGTCGCTCGCCTCTTCGATGGGGAACGGTCCGAACCCCTCCATGACCGTCAGATTGTTGTCCGTACCCTCTGCCCGTTCCTTCAGCAGGTCGACACCGTAGGTGAACAAGACGGCGGGCGTGGCCAGCTTGCGCGCCTCGGCCCGGAATCCGTACGTGCGGATGTCCGTGAAGTTCTTGTTCAGGGTGTTGATGGAGGCGCCAGGAAACGGCGACAGGTTGAACCCGAGGTGCAGGTCCCGCTCGTTGTCCTGTCCGTAGGCGAGGACCTGAACCTGGTCGGCCAACCCGAGATCCAGATCCTGGCCCAGGTATCCGGCCGTGAGCTTGGTCCAGGTCTGCGCCGGATAGGTGATGTTGATCTCCGGGAGCTCGGGTGCGTACAGCGCCGGATCAACGCTGCCGAAGCCGGCCTCGTCCGCCGAGTACGTCTCGAACTTTCCCCAGACGGCGTGCTTCCCCGGCTCGTATCCGAGGCGGAGGTCGAAGGACTTGTCCCTCACGCCCGAATTCAGGACCTCCGTCTCGTCGGCCAGGGTGATGCTGCCGAACGAGCCCGCTGGAGCCGTGTAGGAGGAAGCCTCACGGATCGTGCCTCCCCCCCGCACCGTCAACGCGCCGAAGCGGCCGAAGATGCGAGCGGAGCCGGTCTTCTGCTCCTCGACGCCTCCGTACCGACCCGACGCGGTGCCGTGGAAGCCCTCTTGCTGCGGCGTGCGCGTGATGATGTTCACCACGCCGCCGATGGCGTCGGAGCCGTAGAGCACCGACGCCGGCCCACGCACCACCTCGACGCGCTCGACCCCGGAGACGTCCACCAGGGCCGGCAACTCACCGAAATCCTGCTGTCGTCGGAAGTTGTTCAAGCGGAGCCCATCCTCGAGCAGTAGGATACGCTGGCCCCGCTGACCGCGGATCTGGGGACGGCCCTGATTCACGCCCACGCCCGTCACATCCAGCCCGGGGAGTGTGCGGAAGAGATCGGTGACCGTGTTGGGAATCTGCTGAACCAGATCCCGCCGTTGCACGACGGATACCGGTTGCGGAATCCTGGACGCTTCCCGCGGCCCACGGGTGGCGGTCACGATGAGGGGGTCCACCCGAAAGACCAGGGTGTCGGACTCCTCGGACCGGCGTCGGCCGTCGGAGTCCTGGGCGCCGAGCCCCGGGGCGCCCAGAGCCGACAACAGCAGCAAGGAAAAGGCAAGCCGTCCGCACGTGCCGGCGGTGCGACGGAGGTGGTCGATATCGGCAATCATCGGGGGTCGCTCCCTTCTCGCCCGTCCACGAGGCGGGCAGTGAGCCGCGGGCCGTGGCCCGCGGGGATGGACGACTTCACCCCGCAAGCTAGGCCACCCCCATTGGCCTGGTAATTCGGAGATTTCCGAAGGTTCTGGTAGGGGGTTGTACCTACCCGCCTTGCCCCACTCAGGCGAGGGGAGCTGCCCTACGCCTCCTCCTCTCCCATCTCGTTCTCCACCACGAACCGGGTCAGGCCTGCCACGGTGCGGATGCGGAGCTTGGCCATCACCCGCTCCCGATGGGTCTCCACGGTCCGGGGGCTGATCCCGAACTCCTCCGCGATCTGACGATTGGTGCGCCCGTTGGCGACCCGGATCAGCACCTCCCGCTCCCGTCCGGTCAGCTGCTCCAGACGGCTTCGGTGCCGCTCCCGCTCGATCTCGTCCCGGAGTGCGACGCTCAGCTGATGGGTCACCCGCTGGGCGAAGTACTCCCGACCGGAGTGTACCGTCTCCACGGCGTCCCGGAGCTCGGCCGGCGTCACGTCCTTCAGGATGTACCCGTCCGCCCCGGCTCGCACGGCCTCCAGCACGTACTCCGGATCGTCGTGCATGGACAGGACCAGGATGGGAGTCTCCGATCCGTTGCTTCGCAGCTCCTTGGTGACCTCCAGACCGGTCTTCTCTGGCATGGTGATATCGAGCAACAGGAGGTCCGGCTGGTGTTCCGACACCAGGGTCAGGGCCTCCTCTCCGTCCTTCCCCTCGGCCACGACCTCGAGGCCGGGAATGTCTTCCAGCACGTGTCGGATGCCCTGCCGCACGACAGCGTGATCGTCGGCGATGACCACCCGGATTCGGCTTTCGCTCACCCTTCCACCCCCTCTTCTTGGCTCTTCCGGTCCGCGGGCACCCGCACCTGGACACGGGCTCCTCCCCCGGACGTGTTTTCCAGGGTGAACTCCCCTCCGACCCCCGCGATCCTCTCTCGAATCCCCGCCAGTCCGCCACGGGTGCGGTTGAGATCCCTCGGGTCGTCCGTGGGAAAGCCCACACCGTCATCCACGACCTCGAGCGCCACCTGTCCATCCCGTTGTCCCAGTGTGACCTCGACTCGGGAACAGTGCCCGTGCCGAACGGAATTCGCCAGCGCCTCCTGCAGGGCCCGGAACAGGGCGAGCTCCGCGGCTCCCTCGAGCGGAGGCAGGCGGGTCGGTGCCTGGAAGGTCACCTCCAGGGCTTCCTGACCCTGAAAGTCCCGGGCCAGGGCCCGCAGGGCCGATAGCAGCCCCAGGTCGTCCAGGGCGGTAGGTCGGAGGTTTCGCGTGACGCTGCGGATGCTCCGGATCCCCTCGCCCACCAGGCCCCGGGCGCGGTCCAGGGCCGGGGCCAGATCCTCGTCACCTTTCTCCTTGAGCACCCCCAGCTGCATGTTGAGTGCGGCGAGCACCTGGGCCGTCTCGTCGTGCAGCTCCCGGGAGAGGCGGTTCCGCTCCTCTTCGTGCTGCCGCACCATGCGGATCTGGAGCCTCTCGAGCTCGGCGGTGCGGTCCTCCAGGCGGTGATACAGCTCCTGGTTCTCCAGGGCTGCGCCCACCTGTTGACCGAAGGCGAGCAGAAAGTGGGTGTCCAGGGCAGTAAACGGGTCTCGGGCTTCCCCCACCACCACCAGCGCCCCGGCCACCGTCTCACCCCGGAGGATGGGGAGCGCGGCGGTGTAGGGGTGGGCCCAGGGGGCCCGTTCGTCGCGGTTGGCGAAGCCCTGGATGACTTCAGGCACCCCGCTGGCCCGAACCGCCGCAACGGAGCGCCAAGCCGACTCCGGAGGATCCTCGTGCGGCCAGAGCGTGCACACGCCGGCGCCGTGGACGAAGGCTCCCCCCTCCCCCGAGCTCAGGTACAGAGCGGAGCCGTGCACGCCCCTGAGCCCGAGGGCTCGACGCAGCACGGCCTCGGGAATGCCCACCTCGGGCCGCCCCCTCTGCCGCAGCTCACCGGACAGGGCGGTGAGGGTCTTGAGCCCCTGGTCGAGGTCCTCCAGGACCAGGAAGAGGATTCCGGTGCCCACCGCCAGCTCGAACCCGATGTCCAGGTAGTAGCCCCACGGGTTCCACATCCCCCGGGCTCGCAGGAACGGGTAGTCGAGGTCGTGCAGGGCCCATACGGCGAAGGTCAGGGCGAGCAGACGAGCGGCCGGGGATCCCACCTCACGGTGGTATCGAAAGAACGCCCAGGCGGTCCACGCCGTGGCCGCAGCGAGGAAAAGAACAGCCGGGCCTGCCGCGAGGAGAAAGTTGTCCAGCCGGTAGATCGCGATGAAGGACCACACCGGAGGGAACAGCACCACCAGGCCGTACCATCGTCGCCACATGGGACCACGGGAGAAGACGAGGGCGGCCCACAGGATGGCCACCGCCGCCCAACCGGTGGTGACCTGGTGCCAGTAGAGCCATGCCGGATGACCGGTGTGCATGAAGCTCAGAATCGCCCCCAGCCGAGTGGCGTACACCATCCACGCCACCGACCACAGGGCGAAGTAGGGCTTGCGGAACCTCCGATGCAGCACGAGACACAGCAACGCGAGGCCCAAGGTGATGGCGACCTGGAGGTACGAGGCCGCGATCTCGGACAGGGCAGCCTGGGGAACGCTGAGATCCATGGACCGGAAGATCTCCGCCTCACTGCCCCGTGGCAACGCGACCGACCCCCGGGAAGATCCGCCCCTGAAGGGGAATCCCCGACGATCTGCTCCAAGGGTTCCCCACTTCTGTGGAGCCGGGCCGGGGCCTTAGCTTTGAAAGATACCCGCCGACGCCCCAAGGACGGACGACACCCCAGACCCGGAGGTCCACCGCATGAGCGCCGCTCCCTCCGCAGCGCCCCTGACCTCGACGCTCTTCGCCGACCGCGTCCATCGGATCGGTACCGAAGAGGCCTTCGCACTCGGTGCCCTCATCGCCCAGGTGGAGGCCGAGGGGGAGCGCGTGATCCGCTGCAACCTGGGTCAGCCGGACTTCCCCCTCCCAGGCCACATCGTCGAAGCCGTCAAGCGCGCCCTCGACCGGGGACTCACCACCTATTGCGATCCTCAGGGCATCCCGGAGCTTCGTGCCGCGGTGGCCAGGTCCGTCGGCGAGCGCCACGGCCTGGACATCGACCTGCAGCGCGTGGTCGTCTATCCCGGCGGGAGGCCGCCCATCGGGTTCGCCCACATGGCGTATAGCGAAGCCGGGGAGGAGGTCATCTACCCGTCCCCGGGCTACCCGCTGTTCGAGTCGTTCATCCCGTACTTCCGGTGCACGCCGGTGCCGGTGGTGCTCCGCGAGGAGCACGGCTTCGGCCTGACACGCACCGAGCTCGAGCCCCTTCTGACGGACCGCACAGGGCTGATCTTCCTCAACTTCCCGTCCAACCCCACCGGAGGTGTGGCCACCCGCGAGCAGCTCGAGGAGCTCTCCGAGCTGATCCTGGAGAAGACCGGGCCCGACGTCCGGGTGTACTCGGATGAATCGTACGAGGCCATCACGTTCGACGGAGACGAGCACATCTCCATCGCTTCCATGCCCGGCATGGAGGCCAAGACCATCATCGCCTCCGGCGTCTCGAAGACCTACGCGTGGACCGGCGGTCGCGTGGGGTGGGCTGTCTACCCCACGGTGGAGGAAGCCGTGGTCCACCGGCGCCTGGCCATCAACTACTTCGCGTCCATCCCCCCGTACAACCAGTGGGGTGCCATCGAGGCTCTCCAATCCCCGGAGAGCCGACCGGCCATCCAGGCGATGGTGGAGGCGTTCCAGCGGCGACGCGATCTCGTGGTGCCGGCGCTCAACGCCATCGACGGGGTCCGCTGCCGCAATCCGAAGGGTGCCTTCTACGCGTTCCCCAACATCGAGGGGGTGGTGGAGCGGCTGGGAGCCCAGGAAGCGTTCGACGGGCTCCCCCTGCCCGTACGTGAGCGGTCGAGCCCGGCCACCTTGTTCCAGCTCTTCCTCCTGTACCGATACAAGGTCGCCACCATGGACCGGCGGTCATTCAGCACCCTCGGAAGCGAAGGACAGCATTACCTGCGCCTTTCCATCGCCAACAGCGACGAAGAGCTGGTCGAGGCGGTGCGCCGCATGGCAGTGGCAGCAGGCGACGCCGACGGATTCCAGGAATTCGTCGCCTCCGGCCGGCGTCTCACCCTCTGAGCTCGAGCGCACTCGAGGACTGCCGCGATCCGCCGTGCGCACAGGAGCCCGCTCATGAGTCCAGCCTTCGGCCCCCGACGGGCCGAGTGGATCAAGGTGGATGGGCCGGGAGACCTGGATCTCCCGGAGGAATCGGTCCGCCACCTCGAGGCGTACGACCTGGTGTACCGGACGCTGACGGCCATTCTCTTCAACCACGCCCGGTCGGGTCACCCGGGAGGGTCTATCTCATCGGGACGCATCGTGACCGGAGTCCTGTTCGACTCCCTGGACTACGACATCGGAGATCCGCTCCGGCGGGACGCCGACATCATCTCCTACGCGGCCGGCCACAAGGCGACGGGACTCTACGCCATGTGGGCGCTCCGGGATGAAGTAGCCCGAATCGGGCGACCCGATCTCCTCCCGGGGGAGGTGCGCCACCGGCTCCGGCTGGAAGACCTCCTGGGGTTCAGGCGGAATCCGGCAACCCATACGCCGCTGTTCAAGGAGCTCGGCACCAAGCCGTTGGATGGCCATCCGACGCCCGCCACTCCCCACGTTCGGCTGTCCACAGGCGCCTCGGGCGTCGGCATGGGGAGCTCCATCGGTCTGGCATTCACCCTGGCCGACTACTTCGGAGAGGATGCCCCACGGGTCCACCTCATCGAGGGTGAGGGCGGCCTCACTCCGGGACGCGTGTCCGAGGCTGTGGCCGGCGCCGCTGCAGCCGGGCTGACGAATGCCATCTGCCACGTGGACTGGAATCAAGCGTCCATCGATTCGGATCGGGTCACGCGGGAAGGCACCGAGTGGGGCGAGTACGTGCAGTGGGATCCGATGGAGTACTTCTACCTCCAGGACTGGAATGTCATCGAGGTGTCGGACGGCTTCGACTTCCGTCTCGTCCTCACGGGTCAGCGACTCGCGCGGAAGATGGACAACGGCCAACCCACCGCCGTGGTGTATCGGACCGAAAAGGGATGGCGGTACGGAATCTCCGGCAAGAAGTCCCACGGGGGAGGCCACAAGCTCTGCAGCGACGAGTACTATGAAGCCATCGCGCCCCTCTTCGGACGGGACGGCCCCGGCCTCCCCCACTGCGGCTCCGACGGCCAACGCTGTCTGGGGGCGAGGTTCAAGGACCAGGTGGAGCAGTGCCACTGGATGACCCTCCAGCGGGTCCGGCACCTCCTGGAGGGCGAATACCGGACGATGTGCGACCACATGGCGGGCCGTCTCGACGCCGCCAGGCAGCGCCTCGAGGTCCTCGATCGGCAGCCGAGAGAGGGGGCCCCGGATCTGGAGAAGATCTACGTCGCCGCGTTGACCGAGGAGACGCCCGAATCTGTGGCGCTCGAACCGGGCACCTCGATCGCCTTGCGCTCCCAGCTGGGGAAGGTGCTGGGACACTTCAACCAGGTCAGCGGCGGGGCCATCCTCATCGCCGCAGCGGACCTCCTGGGCTCCACCGCGATCTCCGACGCGGCAACGGGCTTCCCCGCGGGCTACTTCCACTTCCGTGACAACCCGGGCGCCCGGGCCCTGTCCATCGGGGGCATCAGCGAGGACGGCATGTCCTGCGTCCTGTCCGGCGCGGCGTCCATGGGCTTTCACGCAGGCGCGTGCGCATCCTACGGGGCGTTCCTCGCGCCCCTGGGGCACATCGCCACCCGACTCCACGGGATCGGCAACCAGATGCGCCGGGCGGTGGAGGGTTCCGACGCCAGCTACCGGCCCCTCATCCTCATCTGTGGGCACGCCGGGATGAAGACCGGGGAGGACGGACCTACCCACGCCGATCCCCAGGCGCTTCAGCTCCACCAGCAGAACCACGTTCCGGGCGTGGCCGTGACGTTGACCCCGTGGGAGCCGCAGGAGATCTGGCCCCTGTTGGCGGCCGCCTTCCGGGCCCGTCCGGCGGTGATCGTACCCTTCGTGACCCGGCCAACCGAGGAGGTCCTGGATCGGGACGCACTCGGACTCACGCCCTCCTCCTCCGCCGCGCAGGGCGTGTACAAGCTCCGGGCCTCCCAGGGTGGGCGCGACGGCACCCTGGTCCTCCAGGGCTCCGAGGTGACCTACGAGTTCATCCGATCGGCGTTGCCCATGCTCGACGCAGAGGGCGTGAACCTGGACGTCTACTATGTGGCCAGCGCCGAGCTCTTCGATCTCCTCCCCCCCGAGGAGCGACGCGCCGTCGTCCCCCCTGAGCAGATGCAGGACGCCATGGGGATCACGGGCTTCACGCTGCCAACCCTGTACCGTTGGATCCGATCCGAGACGGGCCTCGGGCACACGATGTATCCGTTCCGCAGCGGCCACTATCTGGGCAGCGGGACCGGCGACATGGTGGTCACCGAAGCGGGAATGCACGGCGAGGGACAGTACCGGGAGATCAAGCAGTACCTGGATGCCCTGGCCAGGGAACGGGCGGCGAGCACGGTTTCGGTGGGCTGAAGCGGTCCCGGCCGACGAGGCCGAGGCTCGGGCGAGACGCCGTCCCAGGCATGAGCGCGCGTTTTTGCTCGTTCAGGGTGCGCAGAATCGCACACTTTCCCATGTGTCCTCCCTTCCTACCGGCGGGATCATAGTCTGTAACACGTTATGATACAATAGTTTATAGGCTTGTCCGGACCCCGGGCACGGCTCTTGTCTCTCTCTGGGGGCGAACGGAGGCACGTTGCCTCCGAAACCCGAGGAGGAAGACGATGAACGCCGCAGCCAAGAAGACGACAGAGACCTCCGGCAAGTCGGTGCCGAGAGCGATCGGACTGCACGGACGGGTCGCGGTCCTCTCCGCCATGGCTGGAGGCATTGCCCTGGGCGGAGTCCTGGTCGCCGCCATGACCCTGAGCGGACGGCTCAGCGGCCACGCTCTGTTCATGAACGCCACCGGCCTGTTCATCGTCGGCGCCCTGATCGGGCTCGTCCACGGGGTGGTGCTCGGCTACTTCGGGCGCCCGGCCGGAGTCTCTCCCCGCCAGGCGATGCGGGATCTCGGGCTGGGTGTGCTGTACGCCGTACCCGGGGTAGCGATCGCGTGGCTCACCGCCATCTGGGTCGCCATGACCATGATCGCGGCCTACACGGGCCGCGTCGGCCCGCTCGCCGCCGTCGCGCTCGGGTGGGTCAGCGCCGGCATCATCCTGTCCGTGGCCGTCGTACACGCCTGGCGGGCAGTCCAGAACGCCTACGCCCGGTGGCCCGAGCGGACACCGGGCACCGTGCTCGCCGCGGCGTCCTTCGCGGCCCTGCTCCTGACCTTCCTCGCCGACCGGCCTGAGATCTGGGGGCTCCGCCTGCGCCTGACGGAGACCGGTGCGGTCCTCCTGGCGGCGTTCCTGACCGTCTGGGTGGCCGGACCCATGGTCACGCTGGCGTTGCGTCTCGCCCGCCAGGTGCCCCTCGCCCGTCCGCTCGCAGGACTCGAGCCCAGCCGATCCACGGCGGCCGACCTGGGAATCGGACTTCTGGTCGGTCTGGTGGTGGGGCTCCTCGCGGTTCCCTTCGTCGCGCCGAGCGCTGCCCCGGCCGTCGCCGGGACCCTCGTGATCGACCTGGGGCAGGCGCTGGTGGACGAGGTCATGCTTCGCCTCTTCGTGGTCACCGGCGTCGCCTGGCTCCTCCTGCGGTGGCACAGGCTGAGCTCCACCGAGGCCGTGGTCGGAGCGATCGTGACGGCCACCGTCGCCCAGGTGGCGCTCTACTCGCCTGGAGCCGTCGCCATCGGCTTCGCGAGCTGGACGGGCCTGGCGGCGTTCCTGGCCATCGCCGTCGCCCTCCCCGCCGCGGTCTTCGGTCTGCTCTTCTGGAGGCGGGGCTTCGGGTCCGCCCTGGTGGCCGACATCGCTGCGCTGGCCGCGATCGCGCTCCTCGCGTGACACCGCGCGGTTCCTCCTCCACCGAGCGGGGCTCCGGGCGGGGCTCCGGCGTCGTCGGAGCCCCGCTCGGCCTGTCCGATTGGGCGGTGCGGAGCCGTCAAGTCCTCCCCGTGTGCTTGGAAACGCGCGACCGCGTCGCTTCATCGCGTAGAATCGCGCGGCCCGCTCTGGGAGAATGCCGGCGCTCGTGCTATTTTTCACAAGCACGAACCTGCCCATCGATCAACCTGAATGAACACCGCCTCGGAGGCGGTTTCGTATGAGATGGGTTCCAGGCCTCCGCTCCCTGCCGGTCCGCGGCAAGGTTCTGGTCACGGTGCTCGGCGCAGCCGTCGCCGCCCTCGGAGCCTCGACGTACTTCTCCTTTCAATACTGGGAGAACGAGGCCCTCGAGGCCGCCAAGCGACAGGCCCTTCTGGCCGCAGCCTCCGCCCAGGCCTCCCTGGAGTCATCCATCCGGCTGGGAAGGCTCGCGCCGGCCCACCAGGCCCTCACGACGTTGAGGGAGGAAGCCGACATCGAGGCGGCGCGGGTGTACGCCGCCGATGGCACGGTCCTGATCTCGGCCGATCACTGGGAAGAGAACACACGATCCCCGGCGCTGTTCATCCCCGACGCGCGGGAGCTGCCACGCTCGGGCATGGTCAAGGTGGACGCCACCGGTGAAGGCGTGAGAGCCTATCTGCCCGTCGCCATCCCGGAGCCGGCGGTATTGGAGGTCGTGTTCTCGGTGGCTCCCACCATGGCCGCCATGGAACGCGGAGCCCGCCTGGGAATGGGGCTGATGGCCGTCTCCCTGCTCGCGGTCGGCGTGGTCGTCGTGACGCGGGAGGTGGTGGCGCCGCTGCACCGCATGGACGTCCTGCTGGCCGACGGCGCCAGCGGGCTCCCGCGGGTCCGCGGTGACCTCCAGCACCTCGAGCAGTCGGTCACGCAGCTGGTGGCGAAGGGGAAGGTCACCGAGGCCCGGGCAGAGGACCAGCACCGGCGCCTGGCTGCCACCGAGGGGCTGGCGCAGGTCGGCGAGCTGGCCGCCGAGATGGCCCACGAGTTCAAGCGTCCCCTGGCGTCCATCCGGACCGCGGTGTCGGTGCTCCAACAGGAGTACGAGCTTGACGAAGGAGGCCAGGACGTGCTCGCTGCCGTGAACGGCCAGCTGGAGCATCTTCACGAGACGATGCAGGATCTCTTTTCACTGGCCCGGCCCGTGGACGTGGCCGAGGGATCCACCGAGTTGGCCGACATTCTCGACGAGGCCCTCGCCGAGGCGGCGGGCGTCCCAGGCATCGAGAGCGTCGTGGTGCACCGGTCCTATTCCCTCGACGGGACCAGGGGTCCCGGACAGGGGCGACGCCTGCGCCAGGCCTTCCTGTACAGCCTGGCCAACTCCGTCGTGGCCAT
>JARRLD010000002.1:0-34527 GCA_037387345.1 Gemmatimonadota bacterium | reverse complement strand
TCGCTTCCCAAAAGCCGTCTCTTCCTTCCTTCTGGCGCTCGGCATGTCCAGGCCTCTCGACCTCCACACGCCGCGCCTAAGGCTCTCACTTCCCTCTCTACCTCGGTTGTCAAATAGCGTCCTGACTCCCCCGTTCCAGCCCCTGATGTGATGCCGCCCTGGAGGGCGCTGCGTCACAGACCGTTGCAGCGGAGCAGATAAAACTAGACGAACCTCGATAAAGGGTCAACGACCGGCGGAATTGGGAGCCACTACCGGACGTGCCTACAGTCCACCCTCTTCCAGAAGCCCATCCACCTCGTCTGCCGTGACGTGGAAATCCCCCAGGGTGTTGCCCGACTCCGGGGAGTGCCAGTCGGACCCCCCGCTCACGAGCAGATTCGCCCTTCGGCAGATTCTCTCGAGCCGCAGGACGTCGTTCCTGCTGCTGGACGGTCGATAGACCTCCAGACCTCGCAGACCTCGCTCGAGCATGCCCGGGAGGAGCACCTCCACGAGATCGCCCGGCGGGTGAGCCCACATGGGAATCCCCCCGGCAGCGGAGATCAGCTCCACGGCCTCTCCTGGCGACAGCAACGCGGTAGGGACAAACGCCGGGTGTCGGTCACCGATGAAGGACGCGAAGGCATCGATGATGGACGACGCGTACCCCCTGCTCACGAGGACCCGCGCCAAATGAGGGCGACCGATGTTCACGCGATCCGGTCCGGCGGCTTTCTCCACCTCGTGGAACGAGACCTCCACGCCATCGTGCTGCAGGCGTCGGACCATCTCCTGCATCCGTTCGCGCCTGCGGTCCGAGGCGCGAGCCGTGTACGCCTGTAGGTCCGGGAACTCGAGGTCCAGGAAGTAGCCCAGCACATGGACCTCGCGATTGTCATGGGTCGAGCTCATTTCGATGGCAGGAATGACCTGAACGTCGAGCTCCACGCCGCGGGCCTGGCCGACCGAAACCGCCGCCGTCGTATCGTGGTCCTTCTGAGCGACCACAAAGAGACCCCCCCGGGATGCGGCCTCCACCACCTTGTCGGGCGGCCACGCCCCGTCGGACGCGGTCGTGTGGATGTGGAGATCGAGCTTCACCGGTTCTTGCCTCCGAAGCGGACACGAGGCGAGGACCTGTTGTCCACGGCCGCGTCCCGTGAGATGCCCGCTGTCCGACCCGGCTCAGACCAACGGATTCCCCTTGCTCGCCTCGATGGTATCGTCCAACTCGGCGAGCCCCTTCGCCGAACCGTTCGGGCCAGGCTCCGTCCCCGCATACTCCGTGAGGATCGTGGTTTGATCCCTCAGGACCTTCAACACGCCCCCGGATACGTGGAACAGCTCGGTTCCGCCGTCCGGCACGTGGATGGTCAGCTCCCCCGCGCCGACGAGGGTCAGGAGCGGCGCATGGCCGGGCAGGATACCCACGTGGCCGTCCCACGCCGGCGCAACCAGCGCCGTGGCTTCGCCCTCGTACACGACCTCCTTCGGTGAGACGACGCGGACCGAAAGTCTCCCCTCCGCCATGTCAGCCCTCCTGCTCCAGCCTCTCGGCGTGGGCGATCACACCCTCGATGCCGCCCTTCATGTAGAACGCCTGCTCCGTGAGGTGGTCGAACTCCCCGTTCACCACCCGCTCGAACGACTCGATGGTGTCGTCCAGCTTCACATACTCGCCGGCGATGCCTGTAAAGGTCTCCGCCACGTGGAAGGGCTGGGAGAGGAAGCGCTGGATCCTGCGGGCCCGGCTCACGATCACCTTGTCCTCCTCGGTGAGCTCGTCCATGCCGAGAATCGCGATGATGTCCTGAAGATCCTTGTACCGCTGCAGGATCTTCTGTACGCCCGTGGCCACGTCGTAGTGTCGCTGACCCAGGAACTGCGGATCCATGATCCGCGAAGACGAATCCAGCGGATCCACGGCGGGGTAGATGCCCTGCTCCGAGATCGCCCGTGACAGGACGGTCTGGGCATCCAGGTGGGTGAAGGCCGCGGCCGGCGCTGGGTCCGTGAGGTCGTCCGCGGGGACGTAGATTGCCTGCACCGAGGTGATCGAGCCTGCCGCCGTCGACGTGATGCGCTCCTGCAGCTCCCCCATCTCCGTGGCCAGCGTCGGCTGGTACCCCACCGCCGAGGGCATCCGGCCGAGTAGCGCCGACACCTCCGAGCCCGCCTGGGTGAACCTGAAGATGTTGTCGATGAAGAGGAGCACGTCCTGCCCCTCCACGTCACGGAAGTACTCCGCGATGGTGAGCCCGGACAGTCCCACCCGCAGCCGCGCCCCCGGGGGCTCGTTCATCTGCCCGTAGACCAGGGCGGTGGAGTCGATGACGCCGGATTCGCTCATCTCGAGCCACAGGTCATTGCCCTCACGGGTGCGCTCCCCCACCCCACAGAACACGGAACGCCCGCCGTGCTCCATGGCGATGTTGTTGATGAGCTCCATGATGATGACGGTCTTGCCCACGCCGGCGCCACCGAAGAGCCCCGTCTTGCCGCCCTTGACGTAGGGAGCCAACAGATCGACGACCTTGATTCCCGTCTCGAAGATCTCCGTCTTGGGCTCGAGCTGGTCGAACTTCGGCGCCTCCCGGTGGATGGGCCAACGCTCCAGCTCGGCGCCCTCGCCGCCTACGGGCCCCTTATGGTCGACGGGCTCACCCAGCACGTTGAGGATCCGTCCCAGGGCAGGCTCACCGACGGGAACGGAGATGGCCTCGCCCGTGTCCACCACGTCCATCCCCCGGGTCACCCCGTCCGTAGAGCTCATGGACACCGCTCGGACATGGCCTCGCCCGATGTGCTGTTGCACCTCGGCGACCAGGTCGATCTGCTGGCCGGACTCGGTCGTGCCCGTCAGGCGAAGCGCATTGTAGATCTCGGGAAGGTGTTCCGCCTCGAACTCCACGTCGAGGACCGGACCGATGACCTGTACGACTCTTCCGATGTTGTGGTCAGCCATTGTTGTCCCTGTTTCCGTTTCGCCCGCCCCGGGGGCGCCTATTCCAGCCCCGCAGAGCCGCCGACGATCTCGGCGATCTCCTGGGTGATCTGAGCCTGACGAGCACGATTGTAGGTCCGGGTGAGATACTCCAGCATCTCACCGGCGTTGTCCGTCGCGTTCTTCATGGCGGTCCGCTGAGCCCCATAGAACGCCGCCGTGTTTTGCACCATTGCGGTGTACACGGCATTGCGGATGTACAGCGGGAGCATCCGCTCCAGGATGACGGTACCCTCCGGCGACAGGATGAACTGGTCCGAGGACGCGCCTCCCTCCGAGGGGGTGATGGGCAACAGCTCCTTCACCGTCGGGGGCGCCGACACTGCGGAGCGGAACTCCGACGCGACCAGGTAGACGACGTCGACGGTGCCGTCCTCGAAGCGATCCCGCAGGGGGCCGATGACCGATTCGGCGTCCTCGGGCGACGCGTGGTCTCCGATGTCGGTCCGCGCCGTCTCGAGCGGTTCCCCTCGGAAGCGGAAGTACTGGATCCCTTTCTTGCCGGCGATGTGGAGCTCCGTCTCGATGCCCCCGCCTCGAAGCTCCTCCAGGAGGTTGCGTGCCTCCCGGATGAGGTTGGCGTTGAAGGCACCGGCAAGGCCCCGGTTGGCCGTGAGAAGCAGCACGGCGGCCCGCCTGGGCTCCTCGGGTCGCCGGAGGATGGGGTAGGCTTCCTCCAGGCCGGGTGCGTGGAGGTCGCCCACGATCTCCCGAAGCGCCGCCGCGTAGGGCCGTGCTCCGGCGACCCGGTCCGTCGCCCGCTTGAGCTTCGATGTCGCCACGAGCTCCATCGTGCGGGTGATCTGCCGCGTATTCTCTACCGACTTGATCCGCCGTTTGACTTCCCTGGCACCGGCCACGTCGTTTCGTCCTCGCTGGTTGAGCCGGGATCAGGCGGTAGCCGCGGCGGGCAGACCCCTCCGGGCCTCCTCTTCCGCGGCGAAGATCTCGTTGAACTCCCCGATCGCCGTGATGAGCTGCTCGGTCAGCTCGTCGGAGAGCTCCCCCTGACTGCGGATGCCGTCCAGCACCTCCTGATGCCGTTCCGCAAGAAACTGGTGGAAGCCGAGCTCCCAGGCCCGTACACGCTCCACGTCGACCTGGTCCAGGTGCCCGTTGGTCACGGCGTAGATCGCCGCCACCTGATTCTCCACGGGCATGGGCTGGTACTGCGGCTGCTTCAGGATCTCCACGGTACGGGCCCCACGAGCCAGCTGGCGTAGCGTGGCGGCGTCCAGATCGGAGCCAAACTGCGCGAACGCCTCCAGCTCACGATACTGGGCGAGGTCGAGACGCAGCCGCCCCGCCACCTTTCTCATGGCCTTCACCTGGGCCGAGCCACCCACGCGGGATACCGAGATCCCCACGTTGATCGCCGGGCGAACACCGGAGAAGAACAGGTCCGGCTCGAGGAAGATCTGACCGTCCGTGATGGAGATCACATTCGTCGGGATATAGGCCGACACATCACCGCCCTGAGTCTCGATGATGGGCAGGGCGGTCAGCGATCCGCCCCCCTCCTCGTCCGACAGCTTGGCCGCTCGCTCCAGGAGGCGGGAATGCAAGTAGAAGACGTCTCCGGGATAGGCCTCCCGACCCGGGGGGCGACGCAGAATAAGAGACAGCTGGCGGTAGGCCTGGGCTTGCTTGGAGAGGTCGTCGTATACGACCAGCGTATTCTTACCCTGCCACATGAAGTGCTCGGCCAACGCCGTGGCGGCGTAAGGCGCGATGTACTGCATGGGTGCGGGCTCCGAGGCACTGGAGGCCACGACGATGGTGTAGTCCATCGCGCCGTGTTCTGCGAACGTCTCCACGACGCTCCTCACCTTGCCGGCCCGCTGGCCCACGGCGCAGTAGATGCAGATGACGTCGGTGTGCTTCTGGTTGATGATGGCGTCCACCGCCACCGCGGTCTTTCCGGTGCCGCGATCTCCGATGATCAGCTCCCTCTGGCCACGGCCGATGGGGATCATGGAGTCGATAGCCTTGAGCCCGGTCTGCAACGGCTCCTTGACGGGCTGCCGGAGCACGATACCCGGGGCCACGACGTCGATCTGCCTGGAGCCCTCGGTGCCCTCGACGGGACCTTTGCCGTCCACCGGGTTCCCGAGAGGGTCCACCACACGGCCGATGTAGCCGGAGCCCACCGGCACCTCGAGCACCCGTCCGGTCCGACGGACCTGATCGCCCTCCTGCAGGTGGGTCCACTCGCCCATGATGACGGCGCCGATGTTGTCTTCTTCGAGGTTCAGCGCCAGGGCGGTGACGGTTTCGCCCGTCTCTGAGGACGTGATCTCCAGCATCTCCGAGGCCATGGCCTTGGTCAGGCCGTAGATGCGGGCAATCCCGTCCATTACCTCGAGAACCTCTCCGATCTCTTCGGCCCTGAGGTCTTCTTCATAGCGCTCGATCTCGGAAAGCAGCACGCCCTTGATCTCGCTGGCACGGAGCTGGGAGTCGTTGGCCATCGTAATCCTGGTGGGTCCCTGAGTGTCAGTCGGTCAGGCCGGCTTCCCCGAGGGAAGGCTGGCCCCGAGAAGCTGCCGGCGTATCCGTTCGAGGCGCCGGCGCAACGAGCCGTCGTAGATCGTGTCCCCCGTCCGCACGATGAGGCCCCCGAGAATCTCGGGCTTCACGCGCACGTGCGGGATGGCCGTCCTGCCCAGCAGGCCCGAAAGCCGCCGGGAGATCACGGTCCGCAGTTCTTCATCGATGGGGCGCGCCACCGTCACCTCCACATGCTCCCTCCCCAGGTGCTCGTCCACCAGGGTTTGGAACTGTCGGGATATGTCTCTGAGCAGCCGTTGGCGCCGCTTGTCGATGGTGACCAGAAGGAAGTTGACGAAGTTGCCGGGCAGCTGGTCACCGAAGGCCTTGCGGACCACGGCCTTGCGCTCGGCGTCCGCGATGCGTGGCGTCTCCAGGAAGAGCCGGAAGCGGGGCTCTTCATCCAACAACCCGGCCACGGTCTCGATGGCGGCACTGTAGGCCTCCAGACCCTCATGCCGCCCCGCCAGGGCGAACAGCGTCTCGGCGTAGCTCCGTGCGACGGTTTCGTCCCTCACGCCTGGGCTCTCCGTCCGTCCGTGACTTCGTCGAGGAACCGCTCCATCATCTGGCGGTCCTTCGCCTGGTCCAGGTTTTCCTGCAGGAGCCGGGAGGCGGCTGCAAGGGCCAGATCCACCGACTCATTTCGTAGCATGCCGAGGGCGGCATCCCGCTCCCGCTCGATCTCGCTACGCGCCCGTTCGATGATCCCATGAGCCTCTGCCCGGGTCCGTTCCTCCATCTCCTTCCGCGCGCGGTCCCCTGCGGCTCTGGCCTCCGCCAACAGTTCGCTGGCCCGCCGACGGGCTTCAGCCAACTGCTGCCGGTGCTCCTCGAGGAGCGAGGCAGCCTCGTCGTTACGTCGGGCCGCCTCGTCCAACGCTTCCTGGATCCTCTGCTCCCTCGCTTCGACGGCCGCGAGGATGGGGCCCCAAGCATACCGGCCGAGGACCAGGACGAGCGCGCCGAACACGAGGAGGGTCCAGGCGCTCAGGCCTACATTGATGTCAAAGAGCCCACCTCCCCCGCCCTGCGCGCCGTGCTCGGCGCCCTGGGCCCAGGCCACGACAGGTGACGTGGCCAGGAAGAAGGCGACGGCCGCCATCAACCGACTCGGTCTCATGGGTCTCTCCATGCGTTCTTCTCCGAGATGACGACCTCCGGCAGTGTCGTGGGTCGTCGAGAGGATCCGCCCTGGTGCCCGCCTTTTCGGCGGGCTCACCGGTCGTCCCACCTAGAAGAACTTGTACAGGATCGTGATCACGAGGCCGAAGAGCGCAACTCCCTCGATGAGGGCCGCCAGGATGATGGCCGCGGTCTGGATGGTGGCCGCAGCCTCGGGCTGACGCGCGATGCCCTGGGTCGCCCCGCTGCCGATCTGACCGATGCCGATGCCGGCCCCGATGACGGACAATCCGATGCCGATGCCGGCTCCCAAAAGACTGAGGGAGTTCTTGGCCGTCTCGACGTCCGTAGCCGCGTCCTGGAAGGCGGCGAGCATTGCGTGGAGCATTGTAGGTTCGTCTTCCTTGCTTGGTTTGGGTTCCGGGCTTCGATAATCAGTGTGCGTGGCGGATCAACCCGATGAAGACCGCCGTGAGCATCGCGAAGATGTACGCCTGGAGAAAGGCGACGAAGATCTCGAGAATCATGACCGCCAGCACCATGCCGAGCGAGGCACCAGCCACGGCCCATTTGCCCAGGGCCAGATTGGCGAACATGAAGATCATGCCGAGGAGGGAGAGGACCAGGGTGTGCCCCGCCGTCATGTTGGCGAACAACCGGATCATGAGCGCAAAGGGCTTGGTCAGCTTCCCGAGAAATTCGACGGGCGCGAGAATGATCAGCAGAATGGCCTGACCCACCGGGTTCAATCCGGGGGGAGCGTGGAAGATGGTTCCCAGGTACCCCTTGAAGCCCAGAGCCCTCATCCCCGAGATCTCCACCACCACGAAGGTCACGAGAGCGAGCGCCATGGTCACGGAGAGGTTCCCCGTGGGGGTTGACCCGAACGGGATGAGTCCGAGCGAGTTCATCGCCAGGATGAAGAAGAAGAGCGAGAGGATGTAGGGCGTGTACGCGTCGGCCCCGTGCCCGATGTTCCTCCGGACCACCTCGTCGCGGAAGAACAGGATCATGGCCTCCATGGCGTTGAAGAAGCCCGAGGGAGCCTTGTGCCGGTACTCCCGCTGCATCGCACGGGCCATGGGCACGAAGGCCGCCACGAGGACCAGCGCGGCGAGGACCACGAAGACCACGTGTCTTGTCGGCGACGGATCGAGCGGCAGGCCGCCGATATGGAGCGGCGCCCACTCCGGAAGCTGAAAGGTCCATCCCCGTCCAAGCAGCTCGAATTGGAGCTCCCTGCCGTCCGACAGGTGGTGCATCAGCATGCCCTGCAGGTCTGGGGTGCTCTGGCTTTCTGCGGCCTGTGCACCCTGACCCCCTCCACCCTGGACGGCCGCCAGCAGTCCCAAAAGCGTCATGAGGCGCCAACCACCTCGGGCGCTTCCGGTCGGAAGTACACCGGCTCGAGCAGAAGCAGCGCGAAGAAGAACCCCGCCAGAGCCAGGAGCATCGCCACGGCTCCGTTCGCGTCAGTGCGGACCGCCACGGTTGCCACGACGAGGATCACTCCCATCCTCACGAGCGTGCCCCCCAGCCACACGGCCAGGAAGCCGTTCATCCGCCTGCGGAACCTCAGCAGCAGACAAAAGGCGGGAACCTGCACCGGCAAGGCGATGAGCGCCGCGATGACCACACCTCCCCGGTCCTGCTCCCCCAGCCACGGCCAGAGTAGGAGCGTCCCAAGGGCAACCACCCCGATGGCGGAAGCAGTATACTTGACGGAAGATCTCACCGGCCTCCATCCTGGCGCCGTCGTGGTTCGATCACAATGTGGTAATACAGACTGTAGAAACCCGCCCCAGCTCCCAGGAACGCACCGATCACCAGGAGAACCGGTGATGTGCCCAGCTTCGCGTCCAGCCACGCGCCCATGCCCAGGAAGAGGAGAACGGAGAGTGCCCACGTGAGCCCGTATCCCATGTACTGGCCGGAGGCTCTGATGAGCTCACGGGGGCCGTTCCTGTCCGGATCTCCCGCCATGGGCGACTCCCATTTCCTGTACAGCCTGCAAAAAGTAGCGCTTGTGAAAGAAAACGCAACCGCCGCTGAATGCAGATTTGCCACGTGGCATACCCCGTCGGCGCACAGGGTTTCGCCCCCGGATCCGGCCGTCTCCGGCCGGGCCACGGGGTCCGCCGGGCTGGGCGCCTCAGGATCCGCCGGACCCCTGGCGGGTACTCGCCTTACGCCTTCTCTTTTGAGCAGCTCGATCCTCAACATGCCAATGAGCGGCTCGATCCCCACAGACATGCCAACCTTGCCGGACGCACTCCTGTCACGACCCTCCTGGCGGCGGACGAGAACACGCGAATGACCACCACGCAGTCGATGCCCGTAGACCGCGACGCGGAGCTCCTCGATCGGGTCGCCGAAGTCTCACAGGCCCTTCGGACGGAGGTCGAGAGGCGTATCGTGGGGCAACGCGAGGTGGTCGAGGGCCTGCTGACGGCGCTGCTTGCCAACGGCCACGCACTCCTCGTGGGGGTCCCCGGCCTGGCCAAGACGCTTCTCATCCAGACCCTCGCGGAAGCGCTCGATCTGGAGTTCAGCAGGATCCAGTTCACCCCGGATCTCATGCCCACCGACATCACGGGCACAGAGGTGATCGAGGAGGACCGCACCACTGGCAAGCGAGTGTTCCGATTCGTGAAGGGGCCGATCTTCGCGAACATCGTGCTCGCGGACGAGATCAACCGCACGCCGCCCAAGACCCAGGCCGCGCTACTTCAGGCCATGCAGGAGCGGGCCGTGACGGCCGCCGGCGAGACCCTGGCGCTGGCACCGCCCTTCTTCGTGCTCGCCACACAGAACCCCATCGAGCAGGAAGGTACCTACCCGCTTCCCGAAGCTCAGCTCGATCGGTTCATGCTCGAGCTCCCCATCGGCTACCCTTCCCGAGAAGAAGAGGAAGAGGTGGCCATGCGCACCACCGGGGAAGGGCAGGAGGAGGTCCAGGGTGTCGTGTCGGCCCCGGAGCTCATCGAGCTGCAACAGCTCGTCCGGAGAATCCCCGCCCCCCCTTCGCTGGTGACGTTCGCGGTCCGATTGGCCCGGACCACCCGTCCGGGGGACGAGGCTTCCCCCGTCACCGGAAAGTACGTGGCGTGGGGTGCCGGGCCCCGTGCGTCACAGTTCCTGGTCCTCGGCGCCAAGGCCCGGGCAGCGGCCAGGGGCTCGGCGATGCCCTCCCTCGACGACGTGCGTGCCGTGGCGCCGGCCGTGCTCGCACACCGCCTGGTGCTGAACTTCGAGGCAGAGGCCGACCGGCGGGGGACACGGGACGTCATCCAGGAGCTCCTCGAGGAGAGCAAGGGGTGGACGTAGGACCGAGTAGCAGGTCCCAGGACCAGCCTCCGAACCCGGAGGGATCGTGACCGGCGTCGGCGTCGCCACCATCGCCTTGATGCTTCTGGTGTCGGCCGGCATGACGGCGGCCGGGACGGCCATATTCCGCATCGGTGAGTCCCGCCTTCGAACCCTGCTCGACGAAGGCTTCCGAGGCGCCGAGGCTCTCGCCGCGCTGCGGGGTGACGCCGATCGGATGCAATTCGGCCTGAGAGTCCTCGGGAGCGCCCTCAACCTGGCGATCGTGGGCATCGCCACCATGGCCAGCGGCCTGGCCTGGGGGAGCGGCGCCGCCCTCGGAACGGTGGTCGGGGGCATCGCGCTGGTGTTGTTCCTCACGGATGCTCTTCCGCGAACGCTGGCCTGGCGGCACCCGGTGCGGCTGGCGCTGATCTCGGCTCCCATCCTGTTGTCCCTTTCCCGATGGCTACGGCTGGTGACCACGCCCCTGGCTCGGATCGAGGATGCCCTTTTCGGCGTGGGAAACGGAGAGCTGAGCGACGGGGAGCGCGAGTTTCGGGAGATCCAGGAGCTCGGCCAGGTCGAGGGGATGGTGGAGGAGCACGAGAACCTGCTGGTAGAGCGGGCTTTCCGGTTGGATGAGCTGACCGCCTGGGACGCCATGACGCCGCGCGTGGACGTGTTCGCGTGGAAGGATGACCTCACCCTGGAGGACATCGCGCCGGAGCTGGGTGAAGTTCCCTACAGTCGAATCCCCGTCTACGGCGAGTCCGTCGACGACATCACCGGCATCCTGCACGTTCGGGAGGTGTACCAGGCCCTGGTCGAGCGGCGGGAGAACCTGACGCTCGGCGCCCTCTCTCGAGAGCCCTTCTTCGTTCCCCGCTCCCTCTCCCTGTCCCAGCTGTTACAGGACTTCCAGGCTCGACGGATCCACATGGGAATCGTGGCCGACGAGTTCGGTGGCATCGATGGCCTCGTGACGCTCGAGGACGTGCTGGAGGAGCTGGTGGGTGAGATCGTGGACGAGACGGATCTCGATGTGGAGGAGCTGGTCCGCGTGTCTCCCTCCGAAGTGCTCGCCGACGCAGGCGTGGATCTCCGAGATCTCAACCGAGTGTTCGACACCGCGTTGTCGACGGCCGAACATCGCTCCCTGAACGGATACATCCTGGAGGAGCTCGGTCACGTGCCTGACCCTGGCGAAACGCTGGTGCGGAGCGGCGTCCGGATCGAGGTCCTGGAGGCATCCGAGACCCACGTCATTCGGGCTCGGCTGACACGCATGCCGGATGACGCCGCGACCGGCGGCGTGGTCACCGACTGAGCCCCCGAGACGTCGACCGCGTTCGGCGACCGTGCCGGGACCGCCCGCAAGGCCTCATGGAAAGAGAGACCTGATGGCCATGATTCTCCCGTTCGGAGGCAGGATGCCGGAGATCCATCCCTCCGCGTTCATCGCCCCCACCGCCATCCTGGTCGGCAACGTGTCCGTGGAGGCCGAAGCCAGCGTGTGGTTCGGCGCGGTCATCCGCGGGGACGACCCGGACCACGGGATCGTGGTGGGCGCTCGGAGCAGCGTGCAGGAGAACTGTGTCGTCCACGTCGGCACCTGGGGACCCACGCTCATCGGACGTGACGTGACCGTGGGACACGGGGCGAAATTCGAGAGCTGCCTCATCGGTGATCGTAGCGTCGTGGGGATGAATGCGGTGATTCTCCAGAGGGCCACCATCGGACAGGAGTGCGTCATCGCCGCCAACGCGGTCGTCCTGGAGGGCGCCGACATTCCACCCCGCTCCGTCGTCGCCGGCGTGCCCGGGAGAGTGAAGAAGACCCTCGAGGGCTCGGCCGCCGAGTGGATCGCCCGGGGAGGGACCCACTACGTGGAGCTGTCCCGCGCCTACCGCGCCATGGGCCTGGGTGATCCCGAGGCGGGTAGTTCGCGTTGCGACCTGTGCGGAGGGCCCGTGATCGATCGGCACTGCAAGGTCGTGTGCCTCACCTGCGGCTATCAGCGGGACTGCTCGGATCCTTGACGCGAGACCCGGCCCGGCAGTTGGTCCCACTCCGCCCGGGGCGCGACCTGCGCGGCCCGGTACCGACTACCCCGGGATCCCCACGATCTGGGTCAGATACCACGACAGCATCGCCTCACCCCATACATAGGCGACGGCTCCGGCAGCGGCGAGGAAGACCCCCAGGGGAATCAGCCGCCGGGAGAACGCGGCGAGAGGGCCGAAGACGAGCAGGGCGAGGATACAGCCCAGGAAGACGGTCTCGGCGACTCCCCAGACCCCGATGAACGCGCCGACCATCATCATCATCTTCACGTCCCCTCCTCCCAGCGCCTGGTCCACGCCGGCTTTCTCCAGACGGCCGGGAGCCACGCGCCGCAGGATCCACGTGCCCCCCACCGCCACCAGCCAGAGGGAGCCATACCCGACGGCGGCGCCGATCATCGACCCGGCCGCGTCGATGCCACCGGGGAGAAAGGACAGGCCGACACCGAGCATGGTCCCACCCACCGAAAATTCGTCGGGAATGATGTAGAAGCGTGCATCGCTCAGCGAGATTCCGAAGAGCATCGTCAGGAAGAGGCTGCCCCTCACGGACTCCCAGGAGAGTCCGTGCACCCAGAAGATCCCGGCCAGGATCAAAGCCGTCGCCAGCTCGACAAGGGGGTATTGCACAGAGATGCCCTTCCTGCACCACCGACACCGCCCCCGCAGAAGCATCCAGCTCAGGACAGGGACGTTGTCGTACCAACGCACGGGCTCTCCGCAGTGGGGGCACCGCGACCGGGGGGAAATCACCGATTCCTCCGCGGGCCACCGGAGGGAGCACACGTTCAGGAACGAGCCGAGGATCAATCCGAACAGCCCGGCGAACACCGGTATCAGCCAACCTTCAATCAACCCCGTCCTCCCGGGTCAAGGCGTACATGAGAACCGCGGCCGCCACACCCACGTTGAGGGATTCGGCGGGGCCGCGCAGATGAATCCCCAGCACCTGGTCCGCGGCCGCACGGACCGAGTCCCGGGGCCCCTTTCCCTCACTCCCCACGACCAGAGCCCAGGTGCGAGGAGGCGCCAGCGACCGGGCGTCGCGTCCCGCGGCATCTCCGACGATCACCCCGACTCCGACCCGGCTCAGCCCTTCCCGCGCCTCCTCCCAGGAACACTGCGTCACCGGGATCCGGAATGCCATCCCTGCCGATGCGCGGACGGCCTTGGCTCCCCAGGGATCCGCGGTGCCCTCCAGGGCCACCACGCCATCCAGGCCAAAGCCCACGGCGGCTCGGATGATGGTGCCCACGTTGCCCGGGTCCTGGACCCCATCCAGGATGACGTAGCGAGCCTCCTTCGCAAGGCCTGGGTCGTCCGGCTCGGCAAAGACCGCCAGGACTCCCTGCGGATGTTCCGTGTCGGCCAGCCGCGCCAGCTCCGAGTCCCCGACGACATGGAGCGACGCCAAACCTCCCAGTCGCGACCGAAGGCTCGGGCCTCCCGTCAGGTCGGAAAGTCTCGGAGATACCACGGCGAACCGAGGGGAGGCGGAAGCGTCCAGGGCTTCTCCCACGGCTCGGATACCCTCCACGAGGACGAGCCCTTCCTTCCGACGCATCCGCCGGCGTCGCAACCTGCCGAGAAGCTGCCGTCGACGCTGGCTCAAAGGCACGGCAGCTTCCACCTTCCCCTCGTCACCGCCGCGCGTCCCGACGGGAGCGTCTCATGACCCAGACACACCCCATCACCCTCACCATCGCCGGAAGCGACAGCGGTGGTGGCGCCGGAATCCAGGCGGACCTCAAGACCTTCGCCGCGTTCCGGTGCTTCGGCACAAGCGTGGTCACGGCCATCACGGCCCAGAACACCCTGGGCGTGTCCGCGGTGCACGCCGTCCCCCTGGAGGTCGTGGAGGCACAGCTGGCAGCCGTCTTCGCCGACCTTCCCCCCCGGGCCACGAAGACCGGCATGCTGGCTACCGCTCCCCTCGTGCGCACGGTCGCCGCGGCGCTCCGAGACGCAGGAGCGGAAAACTACGTGTGCGACCCGGTGATGGTGGCCACCAGCGGCGACCGGCTCCTCGACGAAGAGGCCGAGCACACGCTCACAACCGTGCTCCTCCCCCTTTCCGCGCTGGTGACGCCGAATCTCCACGAGGCGCGGATCCTCACCGGCAGCGATGAGGTCGGCACCCTCGAGGGCATGCGGAACGCTGCCAGGGCCCTCGTGGACCGGGGTGCCGGAGCGGCCCTGGTCAAGGGCGGGCACCTGGAGGGGGACGCCGTGGACCTCTTCTGGGATGGCAACCAGGAGCGGGTGTGGCGCAAGCCCCGCCTGGACACCGCCCACACGCACGGGACCGGATGCACGCTGTCCGCGGCGGTAGCGGCCTGTCTGGCACAGGACATGCCCCTGGTCGACGCGGCCGAGAAGGCGGTCCATTGGGTATGGCGGGCCATCGAGACGGCCCCCGGGCTGGGGCGCGGCCACGGACCCGTGAATCACTTCGCACCCACCTCCTGAAGCCCAGGCAGGATGCTCGCGACGCCCTCGAGGATGCGGCCCACCCGCTGCCCCGAGAGCCGAGCCACGTCCAGGACCTCCGCATGGGACACCCCCTCGCGGGAGAGCCCCGTTCCCAGATTGGTGACCATCGAAATCCCGAGGCACCGCAGGCCCAGGGCCCGTGCGACGATGACCTCGGGGACCGTGGACATTCCCACCACGTCACCCCCCAGGGCCCTCAACATCCGGATCTCGGCGGCCGTCTCGTAGGACGGGCCGGCCACAGCGACGTACACGCCTCGGTGCAGGCGGATGCCCAGCTCCCCGGCCACCTCCAGAGCCAGGCGCTGCAGGTCCGGATCGTACGGTGCGCTCAAGTCCGGGAACCGCTCCTCGCCCTGACTGACCCGTCCTTGCAGGGGTGATCGGAACATGAGGTTGATGTGATCGTCCAGAAGGAGGATGCTGCCGGGCTCGAGGGTGGCGTCCAGCCCTCCGGCCGCGTTGGTGACGAACAAGAAGCGCGCCCCCAACCGCGCAGCCAGCCGCACCGGCATCGCGACGACCTCCCGGGAAAAACCCTCGTAGAGGTGGTAGCGTCCCTGCTGGAGGAGCACGTGCCGACCTCCGAGGCGACCGAAGACGAAGCGCCCTGCGTGTCCCGCGACGCCGGGAGCGGGAAGCCCCGGAACCTGCGCCCACGGGACGGTGACGGGGTCCGCGACGGCATCTGCGAGGTGTCCGAGCCCCGAGCCGAGCACCACCGCCACGTCCGGCTGGTCGGGAAGGCAGCGACGCAGGTGGTCCACCGCGCGTTGGAGTCGCGACTCGCCCACGTCAGGGCCTCACAGGAGCATCCCCGCCACGGTCGCCGTCGAGAACGCCGCGATGGATCCGGCGATCATCGCTCGCAGGCCGAGCCGGGACAGGTCGTGACGGCGGGAGGGCGCGATGCCGCCGATCCCGCCGAGCTGAATGGCGATGGACGAGAAATTCGCAAAGCCCGAAAGCGCGTACGTGACGATGATGACCGAACGGGGTTGCAGGCTCGGTCCGCCGGCCAGGTTGCCGGCAAGCTGGAAGTAGGCGAAGAACTCGTTGAGCACGGTCTTCACGCCCAGGAGGGAGCCCACCGCCAGGGCGTCCACCCATGGCACACCCATCAGCCAGGCGAGGGGAGCGAGGGCCCAACCGAGGAGGGCCTCGAAGGTCACCACTCCCAGCCCGACAAGCCCGGAAACCCACCCCAGGAGTCCGTTGAGCAGGTAGATGAGGGCAATGAACGCCAGAAGCATCGCCCCTACGTTGAGCGCGAGGTGGAGTCCCTCGGAGGCTCCCCTGGCCGCGGCGTCGATCACGTTCACGTCGGGCCGTTCCACGCTGATCTCGAGTGAGCCCGCCGTATCCGGGGCGCCGGCCTCCGGCACCATCAGCTTGGCTACCACCAGGGCCGCCGGCGCCGACATGACCGACGCTGCCATGAGATGGCCGGCGACGTCGGGAAAATACGCCGTCAGGATTCCCACGTACGCCGCCAGGACCCCTCCGGCCACGGTGGCGAAGCCCGCGGTCATCACCGCCATCAGCTCGGAGTTGGTCATCCGATCCACGAACGGCTTGATGAGGAGAGGGGCTTCGGTCTGTCCGACGAAGATATTCCCGGCGGCCGACAACGTCTCGGCCCCCGAGGTCCGCATGGATCGCTGCATCACCCACGCCGCGCCCTTGACCAGGACCTGCATGACCCCCAGGTGATAGAGCACCGTCATGAGCGACGAGAAGAAGATGATCGTGGGCAGGACGTTGAAGGCGAAGAACCCGCCGGTATTGGCCACCTGTCCCGGCGTGGCGGTGAAGGCACCCTGGCCGGGCGCTCCGGTGCCGACGGGCACGTTGTCCCACACCAGGTTCCCGAACACGAACCGGGCCCCGTCCACGGTAAATCCGAGAAGCGCCACCACCATCCGGTTCACGGCGTCGAACAGGCCTTCCCCCACCGGCGTCTTCAGGATGAATACGGCAAACACGATCTGGAGCGCCGTGCCCCAGATCACCACGCGCCAGGGCACGTTCCCGCGGTCGACGCTGAGAGCCCAGGCCGCACCGAGGAGCACCAGAAGACCCAGCAGGGAGCGGAGCCTCGGGAGCAAGGGTGTACCGAGAGACTCGGAGGGGACGCGGATGCTCGCCTCCTGGGGCGCGGCCCTCTCCAGCCCCACCGAAACTGCAGCGGAATGGAGATCCTCTCCAGGCATCGACGCCGTGACGGAACGCCAGGCACCCGTCAACATCAGCAGGCCACACAGAGCCCAGAGGATCTTGAGGGCCGGCCGGGGGCGCATCATGGGCGGGTCCGGGATCAGGGGATGACGTCGAGCCGTCTGGTGGGTGCGACGCCGCCAATATCGAGGAGGCCGACCGCTACCACCACCCGCCCCCGTCCAGGTCCTGTCTGTCCAGCACCAGTCCCGAACGCTTCGCTCCAACGAGCTTCCGGTTCCGGAAGGGGAAGATCAGCAGAACTCCAGCCAGGAACCCGCCGATGTGCGCCGCGTAGGCGACCCCTCCCCCCTCGGCGGGGATGGAGGCCTGGGAGACCACCTGGATGAGGAGCCAGTATCCCAGGATCAGCCACGCCGGAAGAGGGATCACCCGGATGAAGATGACGAAGAAGAAGAGTGTGTGGACCCGGGCCCGGGGGTACAGCGCCACATAGGCGCCCATGATGGCACTGATGGCTCCCGATGCGCCGACCATGGGCATCGTCGACGCCGGGTTCATCCACACATGCGTGGCCGCCGCCGCGACTCCGGTGAGGACGAAGAACACCAGGAACCGCAGATGTCCCATGGAGTCTTCCACGTTGTTCCCGAAGATCCACAGGAACCACAGGTTCCCGATGAGATGCATCCAGCTCCCGTGCAGGAACATGGAAGAGATCAGGGCCTGCCACGTGAGCCCACCCGGCGGGCAGGGCCCCGATGCAGCCGGCTGCCCCGTTACCTCGGCAGGGATGGCCCCCAGCGTGCAGATGGACCCACGCAGCGCCGAGGGGGAGACGCCAGCGCCCTGCACATAGATCCACACCGCGATGCAGACGAGGATGATCCCGACGGTGAAGATGGGAGGAAGCTCGGTGGGGTTGTCGTCTCGGAGTGGGAACACGGATCGTCAGCGCGAGCGGATGGGGGCCGGGCGGGCCGGGCCGAGGCACCGCCGCAGGAGGAACATCGTGCGTCCGGGCCCGTCAGACCAGTCGCCCCAGGCGGGACGTCGGACCGCCGTGTTTGGGCCCGCCGGGAGCGAGCGCTTACACTTGGCCCTGGCGCCGACCCGGCGCAGGGGAAAAGGGGAGCCGCTGAGATGGTCGAACAGCCGGATGGAGCGCGCTACGTCCCGGGACGCACCCCCCGGGAATTGGAACGGCTGGACCTGCAGGGCCTGCTCTACCGGGATGTGACACCGAGAGCCGTCCTCGGAGGTGGGGTGGGAGAGGGCATGCATGTCCTCGATCTGGGGAGTGGCTCCGGCGACGTGGCGCTCCTGGCCGCGGAGATCGTCGGCGACCAGGGATCCGTGGTGGGTGTGGATCGGGACGCCGCGACGGTGGCCGCGGCTACGAAGCGGGCGAGAGAGCGTGGGGCCTCCCACGTCACCTTCCTCCTCGGGGAGATCGACGGACAGATTGCTGCGCCGGACCTATCTGGATGCGGGCCTTCCCGAGCCGACGACCCAGCTGGAGGCCCAGGTGGAGGGCGGCCCCACCATCGTGCTGTACCGATATCTCGCCGAGAGCGTGGCCAGCATGCTGCCCCTGGGCCTGGACCGAGGCATCGAGGGGTTTGACGATGAATCCGTGGGAGCGCTCGAGGACACCCTCAGGGCGGAGGTGACCCGAACGGGCGGCGTGCTCGTGAACTGGCCCGTGGTCTCGGCCTGGAGCACCGCCCCGGGTCCCTGAGAGCCCCACCGCCCCGCCATTCCGGCATCCTCGGAACCTCACCGCCTGCGACTACTGCCGTTATGGCAGGAAGTGGCGGAACCCCGCCGAACTGGCGGGCTTTTTCCGGTTCTCCCACCGGCATGCCGATTGCACGAGTCGTGCCGCAGCCAGCCCCCGGGGTGGCGCCTATCGTGGACCGGACGGTACTCGGCCGTGGGGTCCCCTTCAACGACGAACTGAGGAGCACACATGGGCAAGGTCATCGGAATCGATCTCGGCACCACCAACTCGGTGGTGGCGGTGATGGAAGGTGGTGAGCCGGTTGTGATCCCCAACTCCGAAGGGGGCCGGACCACGCCGTCCGTGGTGGCCTTCACCAAGGACGGGGAGCGGCTGGTCGGGCAGGTGGCGCGCCGTCAGGCCATCACCAACCCGGAGAACACGATCTTCTCCATCAAGCGGTTCATGGGCCGGAAGCATGACGAGGTCCAGGAGGAGGAGAAGCTGGTGCCGTATGACGTCGGCCACGACGCTGGCGGTCGGGTCGAGATCCGGGTCCCCAACTCCGAGCAGGGCACCTTCACCCCGCCGGAGCTCTCTGCCATGATCCTCCAGAAGATGCGACAGACCGCCGAGGACTACCTGGGGACCAAGGTGTCCCAGGCCGTGATCACCGTGCCGGCCTACTTCAATGACGCCCAGCGCCAGGCGACCAAGGATGCGGGCAAGATCGCGGGCCTCGAGGTGCTGAGGATCATCAACGAGCCCACCGCGGCGGCCCTGGCGTACGGCCTCGACAAGAAGAGCGACGAGAAGATCGCCGTCTTCGACCTCGGAGGTGGTACCTACGACATCTCCATTCTCGAGCTCGGTGACGGCGTCTTCGAGGTGAAATCGACGAATGGTGACACCCATCTCGGAGGCGACGACTTCGACCAGCGGGTCATCAATTGGCTCGTGGACGAGTTCAAGAAGGACCAGGGCATCGACCTGTCCAAGGACTCCATGGCGCTTCAGCGCCTGAAGGAGGCAGCCGAGAAGGCGAAGATGGAGCTGTCCACGACGATGACCACGGACATCAACCTGCCGTTCATCACCGCCACGCAGGACGGGCCGAAGCATCTGAACTACAGCCTTTCCAGGGCGAAGTTCGAACAGCTGGTGGACGACCTGGTCAAGCGTACGATCCCGCCAATGGAAAAGGCGCTGGCGGATGCCGGTCTCAAAGAGGCGGACATCGACGAGGTGATTCTCGTGGGTGGCTCCACACGGATTCCCAAGATCCAGGAAGTGGTCCGGGAGTTCTTCCACCAGGATCCTCACAAGGGCGTGAACCCGGATGAGGTGGTGGGGGTCGGCGCCGCGATTCAGGGCGGAGTGCTGGCCGGCGACGTCAAGGACGTCCTGCTTCTGGACGTGACGCCGCTGTCCCTGGGGATCGAGACCCTGGGTGGTGTGATGACCACGCTCATCCCGCGGAACACGACGATCCCCACCAAGAAGGCGGAGGTCTTCTCCACGGCGGAGGACAACCAGACGACCGTGGAGATCCACGTGCTCCAGGGCGAACGCAAGATGGCCCTGGACAACAAGACCATCGGCAAGTTCCAGCTCACCGGAATCCCCCCGGCGCCGCGGGGCATGCCGCAGATCGAGGTCACCTTCGACATCGACGCGAACGGCATCCTCCACGTGTCGGCGAAAGACCGGGCTACGGCGAAGGAACAGAAGATCCGCATCGAGGCTTCCAGCGGGCTCTCCGATGCGGAGATCGACCGCATGGTCCAGGACGCGGAGGAGCACGCGAAAGACGACGAGGCCAAGCGGGAGAAGGTCGAGGCGCGAAACCAGCTCGATTCCCTGGTCTACCAGGTGGAAAAGGACACGGGCGAGTGGGGTGATCAGGTCTCCGAGGGCACCCAGGACCGGCTCAAGCAGGCCACGGATGCGGCCAAGGAGGCCCTCAAGGGCGATGACCTGGCCACCATCAACTCGGCGCGGGACGAGCTGATGCAGGCGTTCAGCGCGGCCGGCCAGGAGATGTACCAGGCCCAGGCGGCCGAAGCTGCCCCCGACGAAGCCGCGGAGAGTGAGGCGGGTTCCGGTGATACCGCCGAGGCGACCGCGGAGGAGACGGGGTCAGCGGACGAGGATGTCGTGGAGGCCGACTACGAGATCGTCGACGAGGAGAAGTAGCCAGGCGGAGCTCGGGGAGCGCGCGTCCTGCCCGGAGGGACGGGTCGCGAGTCGAGAACGCGGTATCAGGGGCTGCGATCGAGCACCCTGTTTCGGGCAGGCGCACCCCCGGGCTCCGGCCAACTTCGGCGGGGCGACGACCATCGGGCCGTCGCCCCGTCGAGCACCCGGAGAGCGTCGCAGCCCAAAACCAGGTGCGCTCGGCAGGGACAACCCTGCCTCGGGTGCGGCTCATCGAATACAGGTGTCGTCGCCGAGGATCCGGCGGCGACGGCGCGTGTAGGAAGCACGGCACGTTGTGACAACATGGCGTCGTTCTCCCGTGAACGGCGACTGAGATTCAAGATCGCGAGGAGGGACGATGTACGACCCCGTGCGAGCCAAAGCGAAAGTAGCCATCTATACCACTGTGGCCTTCCTCTTCGGCCTCGGGCTCGCCAGCGGCATGGGCTGGACGGAGACCACGGAGGCCATGCCCACGCTGGTCGAGGCGCCGCAGGTAACGGACGCGGCCGTGGGGCCGGCGAGGGACCTCAGCGAGGCGTTCGTGAACCTGGCCGACGCGGTGACGCCGGCCGTGGTCCGGATCGAGGCGAGGACGCCGCCCCGGCAGACCGCACAGGTGCCCGAAGCGTTCCGACGGTTCTTCGACATCCCTCAGGACCACCCTGACATGCCGCCTTCCCAGGGACAGCTTTCGGGGGGCAGTGGCTTCATCGTGTCGTCTGACGGCTTCATCCTGACCAACAACCACGTGGTCGAGGGTGCCGACCAGATCCGCGTGTACCTTCCGGACCGTCGATACTTCGACGCGGAGCTGGTCGGCAATGACCCCTATACCGACGTGGCCGTAGTCAAGATCGACGCCGGCGCGGCGTTGCCCACCATGAGCTTCGGGGACTCCGACGACGTGCGCGTAGGGGAATGGGTGCTGGCCATCGGCAACCCGGGCTTCGGTGCATCGACGCAGCTGGATTACACGGTCACGGCGGGGATTGTCAGCGCCCGTGGTCGAGGCCTCGGACTACTCAACGACGATCTCCGCAGGGAGTACGGAGTCGAGCAGGCCGGCTTCGCCATCGAGGACTTCATCCAGACCGACGCCGTCATCAACCCGGGCAACTCGGGCGGCCCCATGGTAAACCTCCAGGGGCAGGTGGTGGGCATCAACTCGGCCATCGCGTCGCAGACGGGATACTACGTGGGATACGGCTTCGCCATCCCCATCAACCTGGCCCGTCGGATCATGGAGGACCTCGTCGAGTACGGCGCCGTGCGCAGACCCTTGATCGGAGTCAGCATCGACGACGTGCAGGCCGAGGACGCGGAGATCTACCAGCTCCCCAACGTGTCGGGGGTGCTGGTCCAGAATCTTCGGGACGGCGGACCCGCCGAGGGGATTCTCGAGCGCGAGGACGTCATCGTGGCCCTGGACGGCGAGCCCGTGGGCTACGTGGCGGAGCTCCAGGCCAAGATCGCCGCACGGCGCCCGGGGGACCGGGTGGAGCTGAGCATTTACAGGGACGGCCGGCCCCGCGACGTGACCATCCGTCTGGATGAGGCCCCCATCAACGAACAACCCGCCCGCACCGCCGAGCGAACGGTCCACGCCGAGGAGCGCCTGGGTATCAACGTGGAGTACATCGACGCCGAAACGGCCCGGGAAGTCGGCTATGAAGGACCAGGTGTGGTCATCGGCCAGGTGGCCCTGGCGAGTCCGGCCTATCGCCGCGGCCTCGGAGGCTTGCGTGGATGGATGCTGGTCCAGGTGAACGACGAGTCCATCGAGTCCCCGGAGGACGTGCGCCGCGCGCTCGCGTCCGTGGAGGCCGGTCAGATCGTGTCCCTGCACCTCGTGAATCCCGACGGTGACGGCCGCGTGGTCAACGTGCGCATGCCCGGTTGAGGTTGTTCTGCCGCGCGTCGCCCTACGGGGGCGCGGGCCGGACGGGCCCGCGCCTCGGCGGCCTCCCGACTCCCGCGCGCCAGCTCGCGACGTTGATGCGCCGAGCCGGGGACGTGTATCTTTTGCGGATGTGGTTGCGAAAGTGGCGGAACTGGTAGACGCGCGAGATTTAGGATCTCGTGGCCTCGGGCCGTGGGGGTTCGAGTCCCCCCTTTCGCATGAGGGGGCCGGCTGGTCGGCCCCGGCTTCCCTACCCCTCCCAGGCGAGTGACCGAGGGCATGAGCATCGACCAATCACATCTCCAGATCTCGGTCCAAGAGCAGGAGCGGTGGCGCAGACGCATGAGTGTGACCGTGCCTGCAGCCCTGGTGGCGGACGAGGAACGCAAGGCTGCGGCCAAGCTGGCCTCGCGCATGAAGCTGAAGGGCTTCCGGAAGGGCCGTGTCCCCAAATCCGTCGTTCAATCTCGCTTCAGTGGCGCCCTTCGGCGTGAGACCCTGGACAGGATCGTGGGAGAGGCGTTCCGGAAGGCCCTGGCCTCGGAGAACCTCCAGCCCATCAGTGAGGGCGAGCTGGAGGACCTGTCCTATGAGCCCCAGCAGGACCTGACCTTCGCCATCGCCTTCGATGTCCAGCCCGAGATTGAGGTGGGGCGTCTCGGAGGCTTTGCGGTGGAACGCCCCCGCGTCGAGGTCGGCGACGAGCACGTGGACAAGGTCCTCCAGAGCATCCAAAGGCAGAACGGCGTATGGAGCCCCGCCGGGGAGGGCAAGCCCAAGAATGGTGACCTGGTCTCGGTTCGAATCCACAAGCTGGACAACGAGGACGCAGGCGTGGAGGGCGCCGAGGACACGGGCACGGAGGACGCAGAGGGCAAAGACTACGAGTTCGTCCTCGGAGAGGGACAAGCTCTCCCGGAGATTGAAGAGGCCATCACGACCCTCGCCTCTGGAGAGAGCGGGACGTTCACGGTGACCTTTCCCGACGACTTCCCTGACGAGGCCCGGCGGGGTGACCGAGAGACCGTGGAGATCACGCTCTCCGGGTGGAAGGTCCTCGAGCTGCCCGACCTCGACGACGCCCTCGCATCCCAGGTCGGCGACTTCGAGACGCTGGAGCAGCTCAAGGACCAGGTGCGGGAGGATCTGGTGAAGGATGCGACGCAGCAGGCCGAGAACGTCGTTCGAGGAAGGCTCCTGGAGCTCCTCATGGATGCGAATCCCTTCGAGGTACCACGCTCGATGGTGGAGCGATACACCGACACGGTGCTGGGCGATCAGCAAGGCCTTCCCTCCGACCGTCTGGAAGAGGTCAGGAGTTCCATTCGCCCCGAGGCCGAACGGGCAGTGAAGCGATTCCTCCTCATGGAGCGGATCGCCGAGACCCAGCAGCTCGCCGCCACCGAGGTGGAGCTGGACGAGCGGGTCCAGAACATCGCCGAAAGGAACAACGCCGCGCCGGAAAAGGTCTACGCGAGCCTGCAGAAGTCGGGGCAGCTGGAAGCGCTGGAACGCGAGATCACCGAGGCGAAGGTATTCGACTTCCTGACCGAACAATCCGAGATCACCGACGCGCCGGGCACCTGAGGCGCCGCCGACCAAGGAGCATCATGTCGATCTTTCCCCCCTACGTCATCGAGAGGACGAGCCGCGGCGAGCGGAGCTACGACATCTTCAGCCGGCTCCTCATGGACCGGATCGTCTTCCTCGGGAGTCCCATCGATGAGAACGTCGCCAACATCATCGTGGCACAGCTGCTGTTCCTCGACGCCGACGATCCCGAGCGCGACATCTTCATGTACATCAACTCCCCCGGCGGCAACGTCTACGCGGGTATGGCCATCTACGACACGATGCAGCATCTGAGGGCGCCGGTGTCGACCTTTTGCGTGGGGATGTGCGCGTCGATGGCTGCGGTGCTGCTGGCGGCCGGAGCCCAGGACAAGCGGAATGCCCTGCCCAATTCCCGGATCATGATTCACCAACCTTCCGGTGGATCCCATGGCACAGCCGCCGACATCGAGATCGCCGCGCGGGAGATTCTCCACATCCGAGAGCGTCTCAACGCGATCATCTCGAAGCACACGGGACAACCAGTGGAGCGCATCGCCGAAGACGTGGACCGCGACCGGTTCTTGAGCCCCGAGGAAGCACGGGACTACGGGCTCATCGACCGGGTCCTGGAGGGTCCCGTACCGAGCCAGGGGAAACCGCGCGACGCAGATGATGCTTGAGTCCCAGGCCCAACGGAGCGAAAGTTATATAGGGCCTGTTGCGTCCGGCAGGCCCAGACGTGTCGTATAGGTGGGAGACCTGAGGATGAACCCATGACGAGTGACAAGCACCTCCGTTGCAGCTTCTGCGGCAAATCCAAGGAGAGTGTGAAGAAGTTCATCTCCGGCCCCAATGTGTACATATGCAACGAGTGTATCTCACTCTGCAACGAGATCCTGGCCGAAGAGGAGGAGCGCGAAGCCCAGGAATCGCTGGTTCCGAGTCCCACGCCCACGGAGATCAAGGAGATCCTCGACCAGTATGTCATCGGGCAGGAGGAAGCGAAGCGCGCCCTGGCCGTGGCGGTCTACAACCACTACAAGCGGGTCAACCACCACGGAGTGCTCGACGAGGTCGAGATCGACAAGGCGAACATCCTCCTCGTCGGCCCCACCGGCGTGGGGAAGACCCTCCTCGCGCAGACCCTGGCTCGAACTCTCCACGTTCCGTTCACCATCGCCGATGCCACAACCCTCACCGAGGCGGGATACGTCGGAGAGGACGTGGAGAACATCCTCGTCCGCCTATTGCAGGCGGCAGATTTCAACATCGCCGAATGCGAGCGGGGCATCGTCTACATCGACGAGATCGACAAGGTGGCACGGAAGTCCGAGAACCCCTCCATCACGCGAGACGTCTCGGGCGAGGGAGTGCAGCAAGCGCTCCTCAAGATCCTGGAGGGGACCGTGGCCAGCGTTCCTCCCCAGGGGGGGAGGAAGCACCCCCAGCAGGAATACATCCAGATCAACACCCGGAACATCCTCTTCATCTGCGGAGGGGCATTCGACGGGCTCGAGAAGATCGTCGAGGCTCGGATCGGGAAGCGCCGCATCGGTTTCGACGGTGGCTCGGCCACGAGCAAGGAACACGACAACATCCTCGCGCACCTGGAGCCGGAAGATCTGCAGCGCTACGGCCTCATCCCCGAGCTCGTGGGCAGGCTCCCGGTGAACGTGCACCTGGACGACCTGGACGAAGACGCTCTCGTCCGTATCCTCCTGGAGCCCAAGAACGCGCTGGTGAAGCAGTACTCGAAGATGTTCGAGCTGGAGGGGATCGGCCTCACGTTCGACCGGGACGCCATCCGGGCCATCGCCCACAAGACGCTCGATCGTGGAACCGGCGCGAGAGGGCTTCGGTCCATCATCGAGGGCTTCATGCGGGACGTGATGTTCGACCTCCCGTCCCGGAAGGACGTCCGAGAGGTGGTGGTGACCGGTGACTGCGTGGACGCCGGTGCGGCTCCGCTCCTGGTGCTTCATCCGGAAGAGCCCCGCAAGATGGAGGCCTGACCTACCTCATCGTCTGTCGTCTGGCCGACAAGCGACCCGCGTAGGGCCCCCCTGCGCGGGTCGCTTCTTTTCCTGCGGGCTCCGTGGCCCTAGGATTGCGCCGTCGACTCCATCGTGCCTCGGACCCCACCACGGATGGCCACGCTGCTGCGGGCTGACGACACATTCGAGATACCGGACCGCCTTCCGGCCATAGCGCTCCGCGATCTGGTCTTCTTCCCGTATATCGTGCTGCCGCTTCTCATCGGCCGCCCTCGGTCGGTCAGGGCCCTCGGCGTGGCCCGCGACGCGGACGGGCTGGTTCTCCTGGTAGCGCAGCGGGACTCAGGGGTGGACGAACCCGAGCCCGACGACCTCTACCATGTGGGCACCGTCGCCCGGGTGGTCCAGGTGGCCGCCCTGCCGGACGGCACGGCGCGGGTGGTACTCGAGGGCCTCGGAAGGGCACGCATCGACCGACTGGAGGATCTCGGCGGGGCGAGGCACGCCTCCTTGACGCTGCTGGTCGAGCGCGAAGCGGAGGAGGAACGCCCGTCCCTGCCGGAGGTGACCCGGCTTTCGGCCGAGGTGGTCCGCTTGTACGCAGAGTACGCCCGCCTTCACGAGCGTATCCCCACCGAGCTCGCAGGCATGATGTCGGGGGAGGGGGACAAGGCCCGACTGGCGCACATGGTAGCGGGCCACCTGATCCTCCCGTCGTCGGAGAAGCAGGAGATCCTCGAGACACGAGAGCTCAGGGACCGGCTCGAGCTCCTCTGTCAGATCCTGACTCGAGAGCTCGAAGTTCTCCGGATCGAAGCAAAGCTGGATAAGCAGATCCAGCTCCAGCTCGCCGGTGAGGAAGCGCCGGTCCTGGGACCAGGCCTGCGGGCGCTGCACCGGGAGCGCGAGTCCCAGGAGGAAGAGGACTGGGAAGAGCTGGAGACGGCCATCCGGAGTGCCGACCTGCCGCCGGTCGCCGGGGAACGGGCGGAGAAGGAGCTCGGGCGGCTCAAGAAGCTCAATCCCGTGGCCCCGGAGGCAGCGGTCATCCGGACCTACCTCGACTGGATCGTCGCCCTTCCCTGGTCCGGTCGATCCAAGGACAATCTCGACGTCGCACACGCGACCTCGGTCCTCGAAGCGCAGCACTTCGGGCTGATTGAGGTGAAAGAACGCATCCTCGACCACGTCGCCGTGCTCTCGTTGGTCGGGGAGATGCGAGGTCCGATTCTCTGCCTGGTGGGTCCCCCGGGCGTCGGCAAGACGTCCCTCGGCCGGAGCATCGCTGAAGCGCTCGGCCGGGAATTCGTGCGGGTCAGCCTCGGTGGGGTTCGCGACGAGGCCGAGATCCGTGGTCACCGTCGGTCCTACGTCGGTGCCCTGCCCGGCAGGATCATCCACAGCATGCGTCGCAGTGGCACGACCAACCCCGTATTCGTGCTCGACGAGATCGACAAGCTCGCCAGGGATTTCCACGGGGATCCAGGGGCGGCCCTGCTCGAGGTACTCGACCCGGAGCAGAACCGATCCTTCACGGATCACTATCTGGAGCTCGAGTACGACCTGTCGGACGTTCTGTTCGTGGCGACCGCCAACACGCTGCAGGGAGTGCCCGAGCCCCTGAGGGACCGCATGGAGGTCATCCGTCTTCCGGGGTACCTGGATACCGAGAAGAGAGAGATCGCCTCCCGATTCCTCTGGCCGCGCCAGGCCCAGCGCCACGGTCTGCAGTCAGACGAGACCGTGCTCACAGCGCAGGCCATGGACGCGATCATCGACGGCTACACCCGAGAGGCCGGCGTTCGGGAGCTGGAACGGCGACTGTCGAGAATCGCACGGAAGGTGGCCCGAAACATCGCCGAGGGCGCCGGGCCCTCCACCCGCATCGGGCCGGAGCATCTCAAGGAGCTGTTGGGCCCGAACCCGTATCCACCTCCGGACCGGGATCAGGACGCGGAGCGGGTGGGCATCGCCAACGGGCTCGCTTGGACATCCGCCGGCGGCGAGATCCTCGATGTCGAGGTCGCCATCCTGCCCGGGTCGGGGAATCTCCGACTCACCGGGACTCTGGGCGAGGTGATGAAGGAGTCCGCGCAGGCTGCCGTGACGTATGCGCGTTCCCGATCGCACCGACTCGGCCTCACTCCCCAGTTCCACGAGAAGGTGGATGTCCACATCCACATCCCGGAGGGGGCCACGCCCAAGGACGGGCCGTCAGCGGGCATCACCATCGCCGTCGCCCTCATCTCGGCGCTCACCGACACGCCGACCCGGGCCGACGTGGCCATGACGGGGGAGATCACCCTCCGCGGTCGGGTCCTCGGCGTAGGCGGCGTGAAGGAGAAGGCGGTAGCCGCTCTGAGGAGTGGGATCCGCAAGGTCATCCTGCCCGTGGCGAACGCGTCGGACCTCGAGCTTCTCCCCGAGGAGGTGCGGGACCAGGTCGCCTTCGCCCTGGTTCGATCCATGGACCAGGTCCTGGATGAGGCGCTCGTTCGAAGCCCCTTGCAGCGGGAGCAGGGTCCACCCGAGCCGGGTCTGTCGCTTCCTTTCCCCCACGGATGAAGATCCGGTCGGTCGAGTATGCGGGTACGGTGGCCAGACTCGGGCAGGCGGCTCCGGGCAGCCTTCCGGAGATCGCGTTCTCGGGACGCTCGAATGTCGGCAAGTCGTCGCTCATCAACACGCTGCTCCGCCGAACACGCAACAAGATCGCTCACGTCTCCGGGGAGCCGGGGAAGACCCGGGCGCTGAACTTCTACCGCGTCAACGACCGGTTCTTTCTGGTGGACCTCCCAGGATACGGGTATGCCAGGGTCCCCAAGAACATGCGCGACGCGTGGGGAGAGCTCATCGAGTGGTACCTGGGCCAGTCGGCGGACCTGCGGGGCATCGTTCACCTGGTGGACGCGCGCCGGGAGCCCACCGCTCGCGACCTCGAGATGGTGGAGTACCTTGCGAATCTGGGGGTACCGGCCCTGTTCGTCCTGACGAAGATGGACAAGCTGGGGAAGAGGCGACGGCAGGAGGCCGTCCAGCGTGCGTCGGACCTGCTCGGTCTGGACGAAGAACAGATCCTGCCATTCTCGTCCAAGACGGGAGAGGGTCGGGAGGCGCTCCTGGAGGCGCTGGAGGGCCTTCTGGACGAGGAACGGGCAAGATGATGACTTTTCGTAGGGCCGGGTGCTTCCGGGCCGGCATCCGGGGGATCATCCCTCACGGCCTCCTCTGGAGCGTTGCGTCGAGCTGCGCGCTGGCCCCGTCCCCGGTAACCTCCGGAAGCGGAGGGGGAGATCCCCTCCCCCCGCCGGGCTACGGCACGCTGCGCCAGGACGAGGTGACGGTGGCGTTCTCCAGCGGTGAACTGGAGATCAAGGTGACACCGTTGGACAGATCGGTGATCCTCGTCACCGCTCCCGATACCTACCAGCGGCTGGCACGTCTATCGGACATGCACGAATCCGCGAACGCACCCCCCAGGGAGGGGGCAGGGGCCTCCCCCCTGTTCCTGGTGTCGTTCTTCTCCGACTCTCCCGATGTGGCCTTCGTGCCCGAGGAGCTGCAGCTCATCTCCCGGGGCCTACGCTACCGACCGACGGCCATACGTCCGGTGACTCCGGGATGGGGTCAGCGACGTCTGGAGCAGCGCCGTACGGAGACAGCCGTCTACGTCTTTGGGCCAGGCGTGGATCTGGAATCGGACCTGACCGTGGCGTACGGACTCGTGCAAAGCCAGGCATGGAACAGCATCCTCCCTCGCGTTCGGGCCGAGCGGGCGAGGGCCCGCTCCCGGGCCGGCGTGGCCGTGCTGCTGACGGGGAGGCCGTAGGCCTAGTCCTCCGGGTCGTCCTCTTCGTATTTCGCGATCTTCCGGTAGAGGGTGCGCTCCCCGATGTCCAGCAGCGCGGCCGCTTTGCGCCGATTGCCCCCCACCGCCTCAAGCGCCGCGCGGATGGCTTCCCGCTCCATGTCCTCCATGGTCATCCCAGGCCGGTAGACCACGATCCCGCCGTCTTCGGACTCGGACTCGTCGGTGGGGGGCTCGTGGACGATCGCCTCCACGGCCTCCTGAATCTCGTCCCCGAACTCCAGCGGCGCGACGGGGATCCCTCCGCCGACGAGCCTGCGGCCACCGGACCCCAGGGGGACGAGGGCCGTCTCGCGGCGGTACGCCTCGAACTCGCGTCGCAGGTCGTCCATGTCGACCCTGAGGTCCACCAGGGTCCGGAAGACGAACTCCAGCTCAGGTCGCAGGTCTCGCTCGCCGGCCCGGACCCCGCCGCCCCTCGGCCTGAAGAGCGGAGCCGGTAGGATGGAGCCTCCCCGACCGGCGCGCACGTCGCTGGGGATGTCCCCCGACTCGATGCGCCGACCAGGAGCCAGCACCACCATGGACTCCACCAGGTTGCGCAGCTCCCGGACGTTGCCTGGCCACGCGTAGTTGCGGAGGATGTCGAGGGCCTCTCCCGAGATCCCCGGAAACGGCCGGTCGTGTCGCTCGGAGGCGTCGCGGATGAACGCGTCCACCAGAAGGGGGATGTCGTCCCGCCGCTCCCGCAACGCAGGGAGCTCGATGCGGAGGACGTTGAGCCGGAAGTACAGGTCCCTCCGAAACTCCCCGATCGCGACCAGCTGTCGGACGTCCTGGTTCGTCGCCGCGATGATGCGTACGTCGACCCGAATCGGCTGCTCACCGCCCACGCGGTGGAACTCTCGCTGCTCCAGGACCCGAAGCAGCTTGGTCTGGGTCGCCAGAGGCATCTCCCCGATCTCGTCCAGGAAGATCGTGCCCTTGTCAGCGAGCTCGAAAAGACCGCGACGGGCGTCGATGGCACCGGTGAACGCGCCCTTCTCGTGGCCGAACAGCTCCGACTCGAGCAGGGTCTCGGACAGAGCTGCCACGTTGACGGCGATGAAGGGCTTGTGCCGGCGTGGAGACAGCGCGTGGATGCCTCGGGCCACGAGCTCCTTTCCGGTACCCGATTCCCCCGTGATCAGGACCGTGGACTGCACGGGGGCAATCTGGACCACGCGCTCCAGCGCCTCTCGAATGGCGTCGGACTCCCCCACGATCCCGGTGATCCGCTGGAGCCGGCGTCGCTCGACGAGGGTCCTGCCCACGGCCACGACGTCGGCAGGCTGCGCCGTCCCGGAGAAGACCTCGTCGAAGCCGGGGCGCTGCGCCGGCGGAAGCGAGGATCCGTCAGCGATGGCGAACACGGGGATGTGAAGGCTCTCCCTGGCCTGACGGGCCAGAGCTCCGCCGTCTCCTTCCAGCCCACCCGTCAGGACCAGCAGCACGCCGCCATCCTCGTCCAGCCGCTCCCCGGGCGTCACCAGCTCGGCGGCGTATCCGCTGTCGGCGAACGCGGCGCGCAGCGCACCCGCCCGGGCCAGGTCGTGGGTGGAGATGAGAACACGGTCCGAGGTCATCCGCTGCCCCCCCTGGCCGGCGGCTCGTGCGGGTCACCATCGTCCTTCAGCACGGCGCACGCGTGATCCACCACTCCGTCGAGGACCGCCAGGCCGTCTCGGACCCCTCCCGGGCTTCCGGGGAGATTGACGAGAAGCGTGCGGCCCCGCGCGCCAGCCAACCCACGCGAGAGAATGGAGTTGGGCGTGCTGTCCAGTCCTCTCCTGCGAACTTCCTCCGCGAGCCCCGGGACCTCTCGATCCAGCACCGGCCTCGTGGCCCCCGGTGTCACGTCCCGGGGAGCCAGCCCCGTACCGCCCGTGGTCAGGACCAGATCCAGCCGGAGGACGTCGCACCAGCGCAGCAGGAGAGGCGTGATGGCCGATGCTTCGTCCGCCACGATGGTCCTGGCCTCGACGACGAAGCCTCGCTCACGGGCCCACTCGGCGATCACCTCCCCGCTCCGGTCTTCCCGCTCTCCCCGGAAGCATCGATCGCTGACCGTCAGGACGCCCATACGCATGAGTGAGCCGGCTATCGGCGGATGGAGCCCTGGGTGTAGAACGGAGGCCTCTGGACCAGGGCGCCGACGGTTCGGCCGCGTACGTCCACGTGAAGCTCGGTTCCCGCCTTCGACAGCTCCGAGGGCACATACCCCAGGGCGACCCCGTAACCCAGCGTCGGGGATAGCGTGCCGCTGGTGAGAACCCCGACCGCCTCGGACCCTCTCACCAGGGGATACCCCGGCCGCGGAAAGCCCTTGCCGGTGAGTCGCAGGCCCACCAGGCGCTCCCTGACTCCGTCCTCCTTCTGGCGGACGAGGGGCTCTCTGCCCACGAAGTCGCCCTTCTCGAGCTTCGTGATCCAACCCAGTCCCGACTCCAGCGGCGTGTGCTGCTCGTCCAGGTCGTTGCCGTAGAGGGCGTAGCCCACCTCGAGTCGGAGGGAGTCGCGCGCACCCAGCCCCGCGGGCAGGAGTCCGGCGCCCCGCCCGGCCCGCATGATCTCGTGCCAGACACCCATGGCATCCGCGGCACCCAGATAGAGCTCGAAGCCGTCCTCCCCCGTATATCCGGTGCCCGAGATGACCGCGGCGGCCCCCGCCACGGATCCCTCCACGAAGCGATAGTACCGCACATCGTCCACGTTCAAGTCCACCAGGGGGCGGAGGATCTCCCGAGCCGCCGGTCCCTGGAGCGCGATCAGGGCGACATTGTCGGACGCGTCCTCCACATCGACATCCAGGCCCTCGGCGTGCTTGCGGATCCAGGCCAGGTCCTTGGCGAGATTCGCGGCGTTGACCACCAGCATGAAGCGGTCGGGGAAGCGGTAGACGATGAGGTCGTCCACCACCCCTCCCGACTCGGTGCACATGGCCGAGTACTGCGCCTGCCCGATCTCGATCCTGGACGCATCGTTGACGGTGACCCGCTGGATCAGATCGAGTGCCTGGGGTCCCCGAAGCATGAACTCGCCCATGTGGGATACGTCGAAGAGGCCCGCCGCCTCGCGCACCGCTCGGTGCTCGGCCATGATCCCCGCCGGATACTGAACGGGCATCTCGAATCCGGCGAACGGTACAAGCTTGCCCTCGAGGGCGAGATGGGCGTCGTGCAGGGGAGTCCGTTTCAGCGCCTGGTTCATCGGAGGAGCTCCACGAGTAGGGCCTTCTGGGCGTGCAGTCGGTTCTCCGCTTCGGGAAACACCCGCGAGCGGGAGCCATCGATGACGGCGGCGGTCACCTCCTCGCCTCGATGGGCGGGAAGACAGTGGAGGAAGATGGCTTCCGGCGCGGCGCGATCCATGAGGGCGGTATCCACGGCGAAGCCCCGGAAGGCCCTGGCACGGCGATCCGCCTCCTCCTCCTGGCCCATGGACGCCCAGACGTCGGTGGTGACGACGTGCGCTCCCTCGACAGCCTCGTTCGGATCACGGGTCAACGTGACGTTCCCGGCCGAGCGGGCTGTCGCCAGGATGTCTCCGTCCGGGTCGAACCCCTCGGGACACGCCAGCCGCAGGCCGAAGCCGAGACGGTACGCCGCGTTCACCCAGGAGTGGGCGACGTTGTTCCCGTCGCCGATCCACGCCACGATGCGATCCGCGAGCTCCGGGCCGAACTCCTCCTGAACAGTGAGCAGGTCGGCGAGGATCTGGCACGGGTGCAGCAGGTCCGTGAGACCGTTGATCACCGGTACCGATGCCTGCCGAGCGAGCTCCTCCACCTCGGCGTGACCGAACGTTCGAATCATGATGCCGTCGACGTAGCCGGACAGGACGTTGGCCGTGTCACCTCGAACGATACCCGTGTCCTGGTCGAGCTCTTCCGGAAGATCATGGCCAGGGACTTGCCCGCCAGCGGCGTCCCCCGCTCATCGCCGGACTTCATCCGACGCCCCCGGGCCAGCAGGGCCAGAAGCTCGTCTGCCGTGAGGTCCGGGATCGCGAGGAAGTCACGCTTCGCAGCGCTCATGGTCACCTCGGGTCGTGATGGATGTGCGCCGGCCGCCCCCGCGGCCGGAATCTCGTCAAAGCACGTAGCGTCTCAGATCCTCGTCGTCGGCAACCTGGGCCAGCCGCTCCTGAACGAAGGCCCGATCCACCGTCAGGGGATCCCTGCCCGCCTCCGGCAGCTCGAAGAGCAGATCCTCCAGCAGCGTCGTCATCACGGTCTGGAGTCGCCGGGCGCCGATGTTCTCCATGCGCTCGTTGAGGTCCGCCGCGATCCGGGCGATCTCCCCGATGCCGTCGTCGGTGAAGTCGATCTGCGCGCCCTCCGTCTCCACCAGCGCCCGGTACTGGTGGATCAACGCGTTCTTGGGCTCCTTCAGGATCCGGACGAAGTCCGCCTCACCCAGGTTGTTCAACTCCACGCGGACGGGAAAACGTCCCTGCAGCTCCGGGATGAGGTCCGACGGCTTGGCCACGTGGAAGGCACCCGCGGCGATGAAGAGCATGTGGTCGGTCCGCACCAGGCCATACTTCGTGGCCACCGTCGAGCCCTCCACGATGGGCAACAGATCCCGCTGGACCCCTTCCC
>JARRLD010000001.1:0-52942 GCA_037387345.1 Gemmatimonadota bacterium | reverse complement strand
GCGGTGGATCCCTCCTCCCCCACCGGCGCCCAGAAGCAGATCTACGCGCGCGGGCCGTTTCAAGGCTGAATTCTCGTGCCGGGATGTCATACCTGGCGCGAAGCACGAGCGGATAACAGGCGCGCAGAGGGGGTCACATCGCCCCTCGAGCCGGTGTATGTATGCCGTACCCCAGGTGGCGGTGCGGGCCGGTACCCTCACCGAGGCATCCGGATCAGGGCTTGGTAGCCGTTCCGTCGCCACTCCTGGCCCCGAACCCCTGCCGTAAGCTCTCTTCGATCCACCCCAGTCAGGCCGGGGGGTTGCTCGTGGTCCACATGTCGCGATGCAGCTTCCAGGCTCCATCGTCGAGCTTCCAAACCACCAGGTACTTGCCCTGGTCAAGGGCCGTTCCGCCTTCACCAGACAGGGAGTACTGGCCGATCTCGATGGCGGTTTCGCCCAGGACGTCGAGCTCGACCGTCGTCAGGCGGGCGCTTTTGATGCCCATGGCCATGGCGCCTGCCCAGAATTCCTCGATGTCCGAGTGGCCCTCGATGACGCCACTGTTCGCCGGAAAGAGCTGGCCACCCGCGGTGTAGAACCCCGCGACGGAGGCCGCGTCGCCTCGGCCATAGGCGTCCATGAAACGCTGGTTGGTGGCGGCGATGGCCGCTCCTGCTTCAGAAGACATAGGCGCTTCTCCAGCTGCTCAGGGTGGAGGATCTGCACAGAGTCCGCCGGTAGTATGCCTCCCGAGCCAGCGTACCGCGAGTTCGGCGGCCGATGCCCGCTCAGAAGTAGAGGTACGTCTGTGCCTTCAGGCCCCAGACTACCGCACCCTCCTGAGGCCGCGACGGCCGACCCACAAGCTCCTCGATGGGCGCGCGAAGCCGAGGAGCAGATCTCAGTTTTACGACCGATTCGATACCATCGTGCCGTTGAGCCAGCGGGCCCGGGAGGAGCTGGACCGCTACCTCGAGCGGAACCCACGGCTGGGCGACGTGGCGCTGTTCCCGGCTCCCGAGGGCGGCTCTCAGCCGATCCGCCGGGACCTGGCCGGGGACTGGCTCGTGAAGGCCGAGAAGCTGGCGAAGCTCCCGAAGCTCGCCGGAGGGCGCTGGCACCCGTACCGGCGGCTCTGGGCCACAGAGCGGAAACACCTGCCGCCCCAGGACGTGGCCGCGGCCGGTGGCTGGGGTGACACCCAGGCCCTCACGCTGATCTACCAGAAGGCGGATCCCGAAACCGTCCTGGAGGTGGTGAAAGCCGGAGGCTGAGGTCGCTTTTTTGTGCCCAGACTGGGATGCAATCTGGATGCAATCGGCGCACGGTGGCCCGAAAGAAAGAGCGCCGCAGAGCCCGAAATCCATGCGGCGCTTGCCTTTAACCGAATGTCCCCGGCGCGACTCGAACGCGCGACCTACTGCTTAGGAGGCAGTCGCTCTATCCAACTGAGCTACGGGGACGCGAGGCCAAGGTAACCAATGGCTGCCCTCGCTTCCACGGGCCCTCCCCCGCCCTACTGCCCCGAGCGCCCTCGCCTGCCTCAACCGCCGTCGGGCTGCTCCGGGGCGAGGTTCCAGATCTCGCGGGAGATCCGCCATTGCCCGTCCGCGCCCCGATTCCACACGATGACCCATCGGCCGTCGCTGGACTCTGCGTCGCCCCCGTCCCGGGGTGTCATCTGGTCGGTGTAGGCGACGAACATGACGGCGAGGTCACCCGAGATCTGGAGATCCCGGATCTGGGCCTCGATGGAATAGTCGATGTCCGCCAGGGTGGCCAGGCCTTCCACGACGGCGGCCCGGTCACTCAGCACCGCCTCTCCGGGTGGGATGAGGACGACGTCGTCCGCGTAGAGGCGCTCGAGGGTGGCCGCGTCCTCCCCTTCGTACGCCGCGATCATCTCGTCGAAGGTGGTGCGGAGGGAAGCCTCGGCCTGGGCGGAATCGTCGGCCACCGCAGCGCCCTGCATGGCGGATGGCGAGTCCTCCGTGGGGGGTGCGGTGCAGGCAACGGCGAGGGCTCCGACGAGGATCAGGGCCGACCGGGGGAGTCCATGCATGATGCTCTCCATGGGGGAGGGACGGGTGCTGCGTGAGATTTCATACTGTTGCTTCCCGGGGGGCGTCGAAATTCGGTGGCATGCGGTTGGTGCGCAATATGCGCAGCCACGGGCCCGCCGCCCTGCCTGCCACTCACCGCCCTCACGTCCCGCTCACGGACCCGTTGCGTCCACTCGAGGCACAAGGCTGCACGTCCCCCGGCGCAGGAGGCGAACGTGTCCGACAGGAGCTCCAACGTGTCAGCACAGGGAGGCGGTGACGATGACGGAGTTGACTCAGGACGTCCGATTCGCGCTACGCACGCTGAAGAAGGGGTGGGGAGTGGCCGCGGTGGCCGTCCTCTCACTGGCCGTGGCCATCGGAGGAAACACGGCCGTCTTCGGTCTCATCCACAGCTTGCTCTTCCAGCCTCTCTCCGTCACCGAGCCCGAGCGGTTGGTCGTGCTCCAGGAGCGCAGGCAGGAGCAACCGTCGAACCTGTCCACCCTCACCACGTCTCTCCCGAACTACGCCGACCTGAAGGAGCGCGCTACAGGTGCCGCGGGGTGGGCGGCGTTCCGGCCCACGGTTCTGGGGCTCCGGGGCTCCGACCGGGCCGAGCCCGTGAGCTCCGCCCAGGTGACGACGGGCTTTTTCGAAGTTCTCGGGATCAACCTGCCGCGAGGCAGGAGGTTCCTCACCTCCGAGGGTGTGGAAGGGGCGCCCAGGGTGGCGGTGATCCGACCGGAGTTCTGGGAGCGCGCGCGGGGGGGAGAAGGTGATCCGCTGGGACAGATTCTCACGCTGAACGGCGAGCCCCACGAGGTCGTGGGCGTGCTGCCCGAGGCGTTCACGTTCCTGTTCAGCGGGGCCGAGATCTTCGTGCCCCTCACCGACAATCCCCGGGACAGTCCCCGGGACCGCCGTGACGTCCTCGCCATCGCCCGCCTGGCCCCGTCGGCCACCATGGAGCAGTTCAGGGCCGAGATGTCCACGTTGGCCGGCCAGCTCGCCGCGGAGCATCCGGCGGTACAGCGGGAGTGGACGCTCGACGCGTTCAACGCCCGGACGGACATCCCCGACGCCCGCACGAAGATCTTCTACGGGCTCCTTCAAGGATCGGTCTTCTTCGTGTTGCTCATCGCCTGTGCCAACATCACCAACCTTCTTCTGGCCCAGGGGCAGGATCGGAAGCGCGAGATCGCCCTGCGCACGCTGCTTGGTGCCGATCGCGGCCGGATCGCCCGCCAGCTGCTGACCGAGAGCGGCGTGCTCGTCGGCGCCGGCGCCATCTCGGGGCTCGCCCTCGGCTGGTTCGGAATCCGGGCCATGGCCCACCACTTCGCGGGGTTCCTGCCGGCCGGGTACAGTCCGACCCTGGACGGCACCGTCGTCCTTTTCACGGCAGGCGTCTCCATCCTCGCCGGGCTGATCTTCGGACTGGTCCCGGCGCTCCAGACCTTCCGGGACGACCACTCCGACGCCCTGAAGGAGGGCGGAGGCCGTACCACGGGGGGCAGGCGTCGGAAGCTGCTCACCCGGGGCCTCGTCGTCACCGAGATCGCACTCTCGTTGTTGGCACTGGGCGGTGGAGGCATGCTGGTGCAGAGCTTCCTGGAGCTCCAGCGTGCCGACCCGGGATTCGACGGATCGGGGCTGCTGACCACCCGGGTCCGCGTGCCGGAGTCGAAATACCCCGACGACGAGGAGCGGCTCATCCTCCATGATCAGGTGCTGGAGCGGGCCCGGGCCCTCGGAGGGGCGAGGTCGGCGGCGCTGGTGAACGTGCTGCCCCGCACCGTGAGCGTGCCGACCGACACGTTCCACATCCAGGGACGGACGATGGATCAGGGGGCAACGGCACCGCGAGCCTTCTCTCTGCGTGCCTCCCCGGAGTACGCCGAGGCGTTGGGGATCGCCGTGCTGCGAGGCCGTTTCTTCGATGAGGGAGATCGCCCGGGACAGCCTCCCGTCGTGGTCGTCAACCGGTCGTTTGCCGAGGCCTGGTTCGAGGGGACGGACCCGGTGGGCCAGCACCTGATCATCCGAGACGAGCCACGGCAGATCGTGGGCGTGGTATCGGATGTGCAACAGGTGATCGTGCGCACCCCGGGTCAGGTCGAGTCCGAAGCCGTCTACTTCCCGGTCGCCCAGCTGCCGGAAGGCAGCCATGCGCTGGTGGTGGCGGCCGACGATCCCGCAGCCCTCAAAGAGCCGCTACGTAGCACGATCCAGGCGCTCGACCCCGATCTCACGCTGTCCGACGTGCTCACCATGGACGAGGTGATGGAGCAGTTCTTCACCGGCGTGCGGGTCTTCAACACGATTCTCGGGGGCTTCGGGATCCTGGCCATTCTCCTGGCGTCTCTCGGAACCTACGGTGTGCTGGCCTATCAGGTGGGCCAGCGGCGCCATGAGATCGGAATTCGTATGGCCGTCGGTGCCCAAGGCAGGGAGGTGGTGACGATGGTGACGAGGCAGGGCCTGTGGATGTCGGTCCTGGGCCTTGGCATCGGCGGCCTCGCGATGGTTCCCCTCACCCAACTCCTCCGCTCGCTCATGGAGGAGCTTGCGGAAGTACATGGGAGCACGACGTTCGCCGTGGCCGGCGTCCTCTTCGCGGTGACCCTCGTGGCCAGCCTCGTGCCGGCCCTCAGGGCGTCCGGGGTGGATCCCGTGCTGGCGTTGAGGGACGAGTGATGGCTGGTCACCGGAGCGACACCCTTGGCGTGAGGCGCCTGGCCCGCGATAGGTTTGGTCCCATCCGGGGCGGAAGAGCGCCTCGGCCGCCCCCTCGCGAGCACAGGGCCCATGCCTGACCTCCCAGCCCAGACGCCGTCGGACCACGGGCCGTTGAGCGAGCGCGGGTTCTGGATGGTGTTCTCGGCGGCCTGGCTGGCCTACTCGGGACTTTTCCTGTCGGTGGCCGTATTCACCGAAGGAACCAGCTTCGCCTGGGGCCTGATGTTGGCCCTCACCAACGCGGCCCCCCCTGCCCTGGTCGCGATCCCCATCGCCGCTCGCCGTCGGGATCTCCTGCGTCCCGAATGGAGCTTCGGTCGCACCCTGCTCGTCCATGTCGTGGTGGGCTTTGCGTACGCCGCCGTGACGGCCGTGCTCGTCACGTTATTCGCAGCGTGGATGGGATACGAGGAGCCGGGTCTCGAAGGTGCGGGCAAGCTCGCGGTGGTGGCGTCCCGCACCGTCCTCTCTGGCTTCCTCTACGTAGCGCTGGCCGGGTATATCATGTGGGCGGAGTCCATCCGGCGGGTCCACGAGAGCCGGACCCTCGCGGCACGTGAGGCGGTGCTGCGTGCCCAGGCCGAGGCGAAAGCGCTACGCGCTCAGTTCAATCCGCATTTCGTCTTCAATACGCTCCACTCCCTCATGCTCCTGGTGAGGGCCGATCCGGCGGCCGCGGAGCAGGCCATCGAGGACGTGGCCACGCTCATCCGGTATGCGTCCATCCTCCAGCGGAACGACATCGACGTCGTGCCCCTGACGAAGGAGCTGGAGGTGGCTCGACGGTACCTGGCCCTGGAGCAGCTCAGGCTGGAGGAGCGTCTGAGGGTCGGCTGGGTCGTCGACGTGGACGCCACCGCAGTGGCCATTCCCTCCTTTTCGCTCCAGACGCTCATCGAGAACGCCATCAAGCACGGCATCGAGCCCAGGCCCGAAGGCGGAGTGATCGAGATCGCCATTCGGCTCAGGGGTGAGGCGCTGGAGGTGGTCGTAGCCGACGACGGTGCAGGCGCCGACGCGGCGACGGTCCGTGCCGCGGAGGGACGGGGGCTTCAGCTTCTGCAGCAGCGTCTCGAGACTTTGTACGGTGACGGCGCATCGGTGCGCTGGGAGAGCGAACCGGGCCGGGGCTTCCGGGCGACCCTACGGTTCCCCGCCGGCTCGGTCGGCACCGTGCCCCAGCTGGACGTGATCCACACGACGGAGGCGGCCCGATGACGGATAGGGGGCTCGGAACGGTGCGGGCCCTCATATGCGAGGACGAGCCCCTGGCCATGAGAGCCATGCGGGAGTACTTGAAGGACGTGGTCTGGATCGAGGTGGTCGGGGAGGCCACGAACGGGAAGGAGGCCCTCCGTCTCATCCACAAGCTCGAGCCCGACCTCGTCTTCCTGGACGTTCGCATGCCGGGGATGACCGGGGTGGAGGTCCTGGAGGCCGTCGAACACCACCCCGCGGTGGTCTTTACCACCGCCTACGACGAATACGCCATCTCCGCGTTCGACCTGGGCGCCGTGGACTACCTCGTGAAGCCGTTCGGGCGGGACCGCCTGATCCAGACGCTGGACCGGGTTCGGGTGCGTCTGGTGGGAGAGGGCCGCACGTCCGCCGACCCCGGGGAACGTCCGCCGCCGAGGGTCGGCTACGCCGAGCGGATCTTCGCACGCCATCGCGGAGCCCTGGTGCCGCTGGCGGTGGCCGATATTCGTCACGTCGACGCGGTGGACGGTGGCGTGAGCGTGGTCACCGAACGGGGCTGCTTCGACCTGGGCGTCACGCTGGGAGAGATGGAGGAACGGCTCGACCCCGGCGATTTCGTTCGCGTGCACCGCGCCCACATCGTGCATCTGGGGCACGTCGTCAGCATCCGCCGCTACGACGAGCGTCGTCTGCAGCTGCGTCTGGACGACGGCTCCGCCATCGTAGCCAGCAGACGAGGGTCGCAGCAGCTCCGTGAGGTGATGGAGGTCTGACGCGATCCGCGCATCCGGATTCGCTAGATGCCTTCCTCTTCCCCTCGGCGGCCCGCGACATAGCCGACGCAATACGCCCTCAGGGTGGCCTCGAACGGCGACATCTCCGGAGTCACCTGGAGCGCGGCCTGGCCCCTCTGCCTCAGGGCCCGTGCGAGCCGCCCGACCATCTCCACCACCTCCATCACCGGGGGATCCTCCGCGAGGCGCACGACCGTCGGCTCGCGGCGCTCGTCGTCGCCGATCCCCGTCACGCGGACCTCACGGGGATCGATCTTCGCGGGAAGCTCCTCCTCGTCCTCCGCCGGCGCGCGTACCGGACGGGGATCGCTCGGGGAGATCATGGCGTCGGCCATCTCCCCGGGATGGGCCTCGCGCAGGGCGCCGGCGCGCGGTCCCCTCTCTCCGGGCGGGAAGGCGGGCGGGGGCAGACGCCGACCTTTCCTGGGTCCCTCCGGGGTGGTCGCGCTTCCGGGGGTGGGCGATCCGGGTTCTCTCGTGGTGTCGCTCTCGCTCATCAGGTCCTCCGATGGAGGGCAGCCGTTCCGGGACCGAAGGGCGCCCGTCCAATATACCGATCAACGGGGGGCTGCCGAAACGACCACGGAAGGCCCTCACCGGTCACAGGACCAGCTTCACGACCACGAATCCCCCCACCAGCAGGATGCCGAAAGCCAAGGCCAGCCAGTCGAAATACCGGTCGATGAACCGGGCGATGGGCGCCCCGAACCGGTAGATGAGGGCCGCGACCGCGAAGAATCTGAGACCGCGGGACAGGGCCGAGGCGAGGACGAACACGCCGAAGTTGATGCCGAACAGTCCTGCCGAGAGGGTGAAGACCTTGTAGGGGATGGGCGTCAGGCCCGCGAGGAAGACGGCCCAGAAGTCGTATCGGTCGTAGAGACCCTGGATCTGGGCGAACGACGCCGGCGAAACGCCAGGCACGTAGGTGAAGAACCACTGGTCCACCACGCTCCACGCGCCCGCTCCGAGGCCATAGCCGAGGATGCCACCGACCACCGATGCCAGGGTCGCGACTCCGGCGAAGCGCAGCGAGCGCTTGGCCGCACCCAGGCACAAGGCGATGAGCAGCGGATCCGGAGGGATGGGAAAGAACGAAGACTCGGCCAACGCCAGCAGGAACAGGGCCGTTCCTCCGTAGGGGGTCTCGGCCCAGTGCAGCACCCAGTCATACAGCCGCCTGAGCCATCCGGGTCTGCCGTGCCCGTGGGCGACCGCGCCCACCTGGTCGTGATGCTCCTCCACGCCCGGAATCGGTTCGTCTCGCGTCACGAGTCGGCCTCCGTCCTCCACGCGAACCGCCCCAGGAGGGGCACGAAGGTGCACGCCCCCCTGACCGTCTCCTCGGTCACCACCGAGCCCGCTCTGCGCACCAGCACGAGCTCCTGGCCGTCCCTGGACCCTACCGGAATCAGCATGCGTCCGCCGTCATCCATCTGATCCACCAGGGCCGGCGGGATGGATGGGGAGGCGGCGGACACGACCACGACGTCGAACGGGGCATATTTGCGCCATCCGATGGTGCCATCCCCCACCATGAGGGCGACGTTCTTCAAAGCCATGGCGTCCAGCGCCTTCCTCGCCCTCTGCGACAGCTCCCTCACCCGCTCCACCGAATAGACCCTGTCGGCCATGAGCGCCAGAAGCGCCGTCAGATAGCCGCTGCCCGTGCCGATTTCCAGTACTGTCTCGTCGCGCGTGGGACGCAGAAGCGTGAGGAAGTAGGCCTGCAGGGAGGGTTGCGACGCGGTCTGTCGGAATCCGATGGGAATGGGGGCGTCCTCGTAGGCCCGGGGCAGCACGCCCTCCGGCAGGAAGATGTGGCGGGGCACCTGATCGAAGAGCTGCAAGATCTCCAGGTCGTCGATCCCGTGGGAGCGGATCTTCTCGATGAGCTTCCGCCGGTAGCCCACGAAGCGAGGCTCGTCTAGAGGTCCATTTCCCACGCGCGGATCTCCTCCAGGAGTCGGTAGTTGGTCAGGTCCAGATGGAGGGGCGTCACCGACACGAAGCCCTCCCTCACGGCCTGGAAGTCGGCGTCATCGGTGCCCGTCCAGTCGGCGACGCCGCCCCCGATCCAGAAGTACTCCCTCCCCGACGGATCGTGCGCCCGGGTGATGGAGTCGGCGTACCGCCGCCGCCCCAGCGACGTGACCCGGATCCCGCGCACCTCCTCCACCGGGATCGCCGGCAGGTTCACGTTGAAGAGCGTATGCTCCGGGAACCGCTTTCGATCCAACAGCTTGCCCAGGAGGGTGGTGACGAGATCCTCCCACCCCTCCAGGTCCTCAGCCTGGTCTCCCGTGTAGCTGAGGGCGATGGCGGGAATCCCGATGACGGTGGCCTCCATCGCCGCCGCCACCGTGCCGGAATACAGGACGTCCTCGCCCATGTTGGAGCCGTGGTTCACCCCCGAAACACACACGTCCGGCCGTCCGCCCAGAAGCTCGTTCACGGCCAGGATCACACAGTCCGTGGGCGTGCCGTCCACGATCCATGTGCCGTCGGAGGAGCGGCGGGCCCGCAACGGGTGGTGGATGGTCAGGGAATGGCTCGTGGCGCTCTGTTCGCGGTCCGGCGCCACGACGGTGACGGAGCCGAGGCGGCGGGAGGCGGAGGCGAGCACGTGCAGCCCGGCGGCCTGGTACCCGTCGTCGTTGGTGCAGAGGATGTTCATGGCGACGGGCGATGGACTCGTGGGTGTCGGGGGAGCGGGCCTGGCCGCTTCACTCTTCGATGGTGAGGACGTCGAGGAGCTCGGCGAGCTCCTCCTTCATGCTGGCCAGGAACTCGGGGCTCACCACCTCGGCGCGCTCCTCGGCGAGCTCGCCCGACCGCCGCATCTCCTGCAGCTGCTTCCGGGCGCCCTCGATGGTGTACTTCTCCTCGTACAGAAGGTGCTTCACGAGGAGGATCAGCTCAATCTCCTTGGGACGGAATACACGGTTCCCCGCCCGATTCTTGGTCGGGCTCAGGACGTCGAACTGCGTCTCCCAGTAGCGCAGGACGTGGGGCTTGAGCCCCGTCAGATCGCACACCTCTCCGATGGAGTAGTAGGCCTTCTTGGCAATGGGTTCGTTCATCACGATTCCTCGACCTCCAGGGACCTGCTCATGACCACTCCTCGGGCTTGGGATCGCGGCGCATGAGGGCGCGCAGCGCCTCGGAAGGCGGCAAGCCTCCGTGAACGATGGCGTACACCTGCCCGGCGATGGGCATCTCCACCCCATGTCGGGAGGCCAGCGCGTGCACCGCCTCGGCGGTCTTCACCCCTTCCGCGATCGCCTTCATATCGGACAGGATCTCCTCGAGGGATTCTCCCTTCCCCAGACGGTATCCCACGGTTCGGTTCCGGCTCAAGCTCCCGGTGCACGTGAGCACGAGATCTCCCATTCCTGCCAGGCCCGAAAAGGTAGCCTTGTCCGCCCCCATGGCGACGCCCAGGCGCGTCATCTCTGCAAGACCTCGGGTGATGAGCGCGGCCAGCGTGTTGTGTCCGAAGCCCAGACCGGCGGCCGTGCCCGCGGCCAGGGCGATGACGTTCTTGAGGGCCCCGGCCAGCTCCACCCCCACCACGTCGGGATTGGTGTACACGCGGAAGAAGGGGGTCTGGAAGAGAGCCTGAGCTCGTTTCGCGCTCTCTGCGTCGGCCGAGGCCACCACGACGGCGGTAGGCTCTCCCCGGGCGACCTCCGTCGCGAAGCTCGGTCCCGACAGGACGCAGAAGCGGTCCATGACCGAGCGCGGCATCAGCCCGCCCAGGACCTCGTCCATGCGTCGCAGCGTACGCATCTCGATGCCCTTGGATGCGCTCACCAGGAGCGCGTCCGGGGCCATGTGCGTGGCGGCCTCGCCCATGACCCGACCCACGAATTGCGACGGGCTCACCGACACGACGACCTCGGCTCCACACACCGCCCCGGCGAGGTCGAGGGTGGTCTCGAGGGTCGGAGCCAGCTCCACGCCCGGCAGGTAGGGGTTCTCCCGGCCCTCCCGGATGGAGCGGAACACGTCCTCCTCGAACGACCAGAGAAGCACCTCGTTGCCCCCTTTCGCCAGGAGATCGGCCAGCGCCGTTCCCCACGCCCCCGCTCCTACGACGCAAACCTTCACGCCCGCCCTCACAGGTTGGCCCCGGCAGTCTTGTTCTGCCCGAAGCGGTTCTCTTCTCCTCGCGCGAGCCTCCGGAGATTGGAGCGATGAGCCCAGATGACGAACACCGCCAGGGCCACGCTGAACTCCAGGAGCCCGGGACCCACCCGGGTGGGCAGGAAGATCACGAGGATCGGAAGCGCCAGCGCCGCACCGATGGAGGCCACGGAGACGTATCGGGTTGTCAGAGCCAGGGCCAGCCAGACCACGAACCCCCCCAGGACCGCCCAGGGCGCCAGCGCAAGAAAGACGCCCGCGCTGGTGGCCACGCCCTTTCCTCCCCTGAAGCCCACCCAGAGGGAGAACATGTGCCCGACGATGGCCGCGGCTCCGAAGGCGAGGGACCAGCCCACCGAGGCGCTCGCCAACTCCGGAAAGAACCAGACGGGAACGAATCCCTTCCCCACGTCCACCACGATCACCGGAACGGCCGACGTCCACCCCAGGACGCGCAGGGCGTTGGTGGCGCCGAGGTTGCCCGAGCCGTGCTCCCGGAGATCGATGCCGTGGAACGCCCGCCCCACCCAGTAGCTCGTCGGCGTGGCACCGAGGAGGTAGGACAGGGCGAGGAAGGCGTAGGTCACGTATCGCTGCTTCGGCGGAGCCTGAGACGTACGGGGGAGCCGGTGAAGGACCACCGGTCCCGGAATCCATTGAGAAGGTACCGAATGTAGTGGGCGGGCACCTCCTTCGGATAGTTGGCGAACAGGGCGAAGGTGGGAGGCCTCGTGGTCACCTGGGTCGCGTACTTGATCTTCACCGGTCGACCCCGGTGGTGCGGCGGCGGTTGCCGCCGAACGAGGTGCGTCAGGACCTCGTTGACCTCGTGGGTGTCGACGCGTCGGGTCCGCTCCTCCTGAACCTGGACGATCATGTCCAGGATCTTCCGGACGCGCTGACCCGTGAGGGCGGACGCGAAGAGGAACGGCACCCAGGCCAGGAACGGATAACGCTGGCGGGCCTCCTTCTCGAACCGTGGGGCCGTGTCGGTATCCTTCTCCACCAGGTCCCACTTGTTCACCACCAGGATCATCCCGGCCCCGGCCTCCCAGGCCTGCTCGGCGATACGCACGTCCTGGTGGTGCAGCTCTCGTTCGTTGGCGTCCACCAGAACCACGCACACGTCCGCCTCCCGCACCACCCGGGCCGTGCGCAGGGCGCTGTAGTATTCCAGGGAATCCTTCACCCGGGATTGGCGACGGAGCCCGGCGGTATCCACGAACACCAGCGTCTTGCCGTGGAAGCGCAGGGGCGTGTCCACGGGATCCCGGGTGGTGCCGGCGGCCTCGCTCACCACCACCCGGTCCTCGCCGAAGAGGCGGTTCACCAGGCTGGACTTGCCGACGTTGGGTTTGCCGACCACCGCCACGCGGATCTCGTCCTCGGGCTGCTCATCCTCGCCGCCGGCGGGCAAAGCGGCCAGCACGCGGTCCAGGAGGTCCCCGGTGCCCTTCCCGGAGATGGCGCTCACCGGGATGGGCTCGTCCATCCCCAGCGCCCAGAAGTCGTGGTGGCCCGTTTCCCGGGGGAGGTTGTCCATCTTGTTGGCCACGAGCAGCACGGGCCTGCCGGCCTTGCGCAGGACCTCGGCGAGCTTCTCGTCGAGGGGGTGACGACCCTCCTTTCCGTCCACCAGGAAGATGATGACGTCCGCTTCTTCCACGGCGACCATGGCCTGCTGCCGGACGGCGCGGTCCAGGGGCTCGTCGCTTCCCTCGATCACGCCCCCGGTGTCCACCACGAAGAACACGCGTCCGGCCCACTCCGCCCGCCCGAAGTTCCGGTCCCGGGTGACGCCGGGCCGGTCGTCGACGATGGCCAGTCGCTGTCCGACGAGCCGGTTGAAGAACGTGGACTTCCCCACGTTGGGGCGCCCCACCACCGCCACCACGGGGAGTCGGCTCACCAGGTCCTCAGCGCCTCGGTGATCTCACGGCCCCGAAGGACTCGGGCCGGTCGGACGGCTGCCTCGAGCTCCGCGAGGGGGATGCTGTCGATGAAAAGGTCGTCGGCGTTGAGCGCCTCGGCCGGAACGAGAACGATGTCCTTCTCCTTCCCGGCTCCCAGGGCCCTCATGACGTCGCGTCCCGCCAGGAGTCCTGCAATGGTGCACGTCTCGCCGAAGAAGTCGTTCACCACCTCCACCACCTCGATGTCCGCCGCCGTGGCCCGGCCGAGCCGTGGGGCCCGCTCGCGGATGAAGGGAGCCATCGAGTGGCCGGTGACCACCCGGAGTCGCCGTCCCTCGAGGCGGGGAACGCCCGACAGCCCCTCGTCGAAGCCGTCCACGAACCGGCGGATCGCGCCCACGCCGTTCTCGTAGAGCGCGCCGTCGTCGTAATATTCGCGAGAAGGAACGCCGATTCCCGCGATGAGGTACATCTCGTCGGCCGAGTAGGCCCAACCGAAGTCCCGGTCCGGCAGAGCCCGTCTCCGTGCGGCGTCGACCTGGGCGATGGCACGGGCGGCCTCCTCCTGCGTCAGGAGCCGCACGGGGCGTTCGAGGTTGTACCGCGTGAGCCCCACCGGGACCACCGACAGCGACAGGATGCCCTCGCCCAGGCTCCACAGGTCGTCGATGGTCCGATCCAGGTGCGCGCCGTCGTTCCACTCCGGACACAGAACAACCTGCGTGTGAACCTCCAGGCCGCCGTCGAGGAGGGCGCGGAGCTGGTCCATGATGAGGCCGGCCCGTTCGTTGACCAGCAAGCGCTCCCTCACCTCGGGCTCGGTGGCGTGCACGCTCACGTAGAGGGGCGAGATGCGCTGGTCGATGAGCCGTCGCAGCCCTTTGGGCCCCAGGTTCGTGAGGGTCACGTAGCTCCCGTAGGAGAACGACAGTCGGAAGTCGTCGTCCCGGAGCCACAGGCTCTCCCGAACCCCCTGGGGATTCCCGTCGATGAAGCAGAACACGCACTTGTTCGCACATTCGCGCACCGCGTCCGGGGCCGCCACGATTCCCACCGGCGTGCCGGCGTCGCGCTCGATGTCGTAGATCACCGTGTTGCCGGAGGGTGTGACGGTCTCCACCTCGAGCTCGAGGTCGGAGAGCAGGAAGGTCAGGTCGATGTTGTCCCGCACCCGCTCGCCGTTGATGCGGACGACGCGCGTGCCGATCTCGAGGCTGAGCTCCTCGGCGATGCTGCCGGACTCGATGCCGGCGATGCGAACCACGGGTGGTCTGGCTCCTGACGGGGTGAAAAGCAAGAAAAGCTAACGGCGGCTCCAGTGGGCTTCAATTTGCCGTCGAACCCTCGCGCATTTGACTCGCGGGCCCCCGAGCCCTCACGTTCGGGAACTCGCCGGACGGTGGCAACGTATCTCATTCACGACCATCCCCGTCGCCCCCGCAACAAGAACAATCTGACACGATGACGTTCCCGAGGATCCGCCGGGCCCTCTCCCTGTGCGCGCTGGCGCTTGGCGTTGCCGCGTGCGAGGAGGTCGAGCAGGTCCAGGACCGCTTCCGCGACATGACCCCCCGGGAGGCGTATCTGGCCTCTCTGGCGGATGCCGGGCTGGATCAGACGGCGCTCGGTCGGGATTGGGTGGCGGCGGGCCGGGTCGCGTTGGATGCAGCCGTTCCCGTCTCCCTGCCCTTCCCGGAGGAGGGCTTCATCACGCCGGAAGATCCCGGCGCAAGGGCATACCGGGTCGACATCGGCCGAGGTCGGCGCCTCAAGGCCGAGGTCCGACTGGAGACCGACGAGGGCACCCAGGTCTTCGTGGATCTCCTCCGCCTTCCGGAGGATGCCGAGGACCCCCTCCGCCCCGTCGTGTCCCTGGACTCGGTCCCGTCCACGTTCGAGTACGAGCCGTGGAGGGCGGGAGAGTTCATCCTCCGCCTCCAGCCGGAGCTCCTCCGGGGCGGTCGCTACCGGGTGGTCTTGCGGCTGGAGGCCCAGCTCGCGTTCCCTGTTCGGGGCTATGACGACCTCGCGATCCAGAGCGTCTTCGGGGCTCCTCGCGAAGGGGGCCGCCGGAGCCACAACGGAGTGGACATCTTCGCGCGTCGGGGAACGCCGGTCCTCGCCGCAGCGGACGGGACCGTCCGTCGCGTGGAGGTCACCAACCTCGGCGGCAAGGTGGTGTGGCTGCGTGATCCGGCACGGCGGTCGAGCCTCTACTACGCCCACCTGGACAGCCAGGCCGTCCGCAACGGACAGGAGGTGAGGGCCGGGGACATCGTGGGCTTCGTGGGAAACACCGGGAACGCCCGCACGACCCCACCCCACCTGCACTTCGGGATCTACCGGCGCGGGGAGGGACCCGTCGATCCGGCGCCGTTCCTTCGCGGATCTCTGGGGACCCTCGCCGAGCTGGCCGTGGACGTCGGTCGGCTGGGCTCGTGGGTGCGCCTGCGCAACGACGGCATCCGGTTGCGGGCCGCACCCGGCACACGCGCTCCGGTCGTGCGGGAGATGGGACGGTACACACCGCTTCGGGTCCTGGGCGGCTCCGGCGAATGGTACCGGGTCCAGCTTCCAGACGGAGGCCTCGGCTATGTGGCCGCCCGGCTCACCGAGCCTGCGGACCGGCCCCTGGAGACCCGCACCGCCCAGCTGGGAGCGACGGTCCTCGTCCAACCCAACGAGATGGCGCCGGTCCTCACCGAGCTGGAGGCCGGGGCCCGGGTCCCGGTGCTGGGCAGGTTCGACCACTATCTCTACGTGCGAGCCCCGTCCGGCCAGATGGGGTGGATCGGCGCCGACGGACCCTGAGCCCCGGGGCCGGGCGCCTTTCGAGGTGTCGTCACCACGCCGGTCATTGGTCCCACGTATGGCGATGACGCAGGAACGACAAAGCCCCCCGAGGCGCTCGGTCCTTCGGGGGCTTTGTCATCCCTCAGAGCGGGAGACCGGGCTCGAACCGGCGACCCTCAGCTTGGGAAGCTGATGCTCTACCAACTGAGCTACTCCCGCGTGATGGGAGAATCTACGTACGGGATAGGGCCGGTCAAGCATGGAAAAACGGACGGCCCGGCGCTGGCCGGGCCGTCCGTATCAACCCACGGGACGCGGGCGTCAACTCACATCGAGCGTGTACCCGTAGCCGCCCACGTAGCTGGCGGAGGAGAAATCCACGGTGAACGGCTCGGCCACGCCTTCGGCGCCGACGGCCACCGTGTGGTCGGCGGTTCCGATGGTCGTCCCGGCCTCGTCGTAGAAGGTGAAGTGCATGGTGACCGACGTGCCCTCGGAGAGGGTGTTGTTCGTGATGGTCCCGTTCACCTGCGCACCGCCATCCAGCGAGCGCGTGATCTGGAGGTCGGACACCATGACCTCGAGGGCTTCGATGGCCTCGATGAGCTCTCGCGCCCGATCATCGTCGCCTTGCTGGTTCACCGCTTGAGCCAGGATCAGGTAGGCGTTCCGATTCTTCGGGTCCAGCTCGATCCAGCGGTCACCAGCCGGCGGAATCGCCGCGTACGCGGAGTCGAGCTGGAGGGAGCGTGCCCACATCTCGATGGCATCGCGGTCGTTCACGCTCCGCTCCGCGGCTTCGCTGAATGCCTGGGCCGCTCGCTCGTAATCCGAGCCCTGGTAGAAGCCGACGCCGATGTTGTAGTAGTCCCCGCTGGTCAGGTCGGGGCGGTTCATGAGGTCTTCGTAGACCAGGAACGCCTCGTCGTTGTCGCCCATCTGTACCAGGATCGCGGCCAGGTTCCGTGCGAGGGACACATCGGTCGGGTTCTCGGCCACGAGCGCACGGTACGCTACGGCCGCTGCCTCGAACCGCCCGGCGTCGGCCAGGACCTGGGCCCGAAGAAGCGGGACGGTCTCCGCCTGCTCGTTCCAGCTTGCCACCGTCGCCGAGTCCATCTCCTGCGCGATGTCGGAATCGATGATCTCCATGGCGCGGTCGAGGTTCGCCAGCGATTCGTCATGGCGACGCAGCTGGGCATAGATCTGCCCCAGGGTCAACATGACCTCGGGCCGCCGGTCGTAGATGTGGTTGGCCTTCTCGAAGATCTCTGCGGCCTCCTCGTACTGCCCGGCGTTCACCAGCGGAGCCGCCTGCTGATACAGGTTGATCCACGCCTGCTCACGGATGCCCTCGGTCTCCAGGGTGTAGATGGGCCGAAGCTCCTCGGCGCGAGTCAGATACGTGTCAGCGTCCTCGTAGTCGTCCAGGCCCATGGAGGCCATGGAGGCCAGGCGGTAGGCCAGGGGGTTGGTCGAGTCAGCGGCGATGGCGGCCTCCGCCGAAGCGAGGGCCTGGTGGTATAGCGCCTCGGCCTGGGCGTCATCAGCGCTTTCCTCGGCCTCTTCCAGGGCGCGCTGGGCGGCCCGGGTGTCGTCGGTCTCGCGTGGACGCTCACCCTGCCGTATCAGCTCTCCACCGGGAACCGAGGGGCCCGAGGACGTGGCGCCAGAAGATGCGCCGCCGCCGGCGCAGCCGGAGAGGCCGAAGGCCATCGCGAGGGTCAGGACGAGTCCGTGGCGGATCTTCATCCGGGGATCCTCCATTGGGGTCGTGAATCGGATAGACCGAGTAAGTTAGAAGAGGCCGAAAAACAGGTCAACCGGGGCTTCCGCTCAGGGTCGTGCGGATCCGATCGAGCGCCTCGTCCCTCCCCAGCGCTCCAAGGATCTTGCCGAGATCGGGGCCCTTGGGAGAACCGATCAACGCCACCCGTAGCGGATGGAAGATCCCGGCCCCGCGAGCGCCGGATCGAGCTCCCGCGTCCCGGACGGCCGAGGACAGCACGTCTGCCTCCCAGGGCTCGACGGAAGCCAGCGACTCGCCCACGTGCTGGAGAACCTGGGCCGCCGAGGGGTCGTCAGCCACCCGCGTCCGTGCGGCCGCCACGTCGTCGTCCTGGTCCGGGTAGATCACGGAAAGGTGCCGGTTGATCTCGCCGTACGTCGACAGCCTCGAGCGGAGCACGTCCACCATGGCCTCGGCGTGGTCGAGAGCCCTGGGGTACCGCTCCAGGTCGACGAAGGGACGGACGTGGCGGGTGAGCTCGTCCAGGTCCTCGACGGCGATGTGCCGGCCTCCCATCCACGAGAGCTTGTCGGGGTCCATCTGGGTGTCGCTTCGTCCCACCCGGTCCAGGGAGATGGCCCCGACGAGCTCGTCCCGGGTCAGCACCTCACGCTCCTCCGGATGCGACCAGCCGAGGAGGGAGATGTAGTTCACGATCGCGTCGGGCGGGTACCCGGCCTCGCGTAGCTCGACCACCGCCGAGGCTCCCTCCCGCTTGGACAGCTTGCGACCGTCGGCGCCGAGCACGGTCGGCAGGTGCGCAAAGACTGGCCGTGGACGGCCGAGAGCGTCGAAGACGAGCGCCTGTTTGGGCGTGTTGGAGAGATGGCCCACGCCGCGGATGACGTGGGTGATCTCCATGTCGATATCGTCCACGACCACGGCGAGATTGTAGGTCACCCGCCCGTCGGATCGGCGCACGACGAAGTCGTCCAGCTCGTCTCCGGGAAAGGACACCGCACCGAATACCTCGTCCGTGATCAAACCGCACCGAAGACATCGTCCGTGACCGACAACTAGGTACAGTCGTCGTGAGCGGCGAAGCGGACAACCGGAGGCCGGACCCTCGTCTCCAGCTCGGCGCGTTGGGCGGCGGTGAGTTGACGACACCGCCCGGAGTACCTGCGGACCTCCCTGCCCTCCCGTCCCTCGGCGGTGTCCGCGTCCCGCTCTTCCTCGGAGCAGTAGCAGGGGTAGGCGTGCCCGGTCTCCAGAAGTGCGTCCACGGCGGCCGCGTAGGCCTGACCGCGCTCGCTCTGCCGATAGGGCCCGTGGGGCCCGCCCACGTCGGGCCCCTCGTCCCAGTCGAGCCCGAGCCACGCGAGGTCCTCGAGGATCCCGTCCTCCCCCCCGGCCACGTTTCGGGCCGTGTCCGTGTCCTCGACGCGCAGGACGAACGCGCCACCGTGATGCCGGGCGAACAGCCAATTGAAGACGGCGGCTCGCACGTTCACCAGGTGGAGACGTCCGGTCGGGCTGGGGGCGAAGCGGGTGCGAACCATCACGCTGCTCCTCTCTGCGAACGAGAAAAAAGGGCCAGGCCGCGGCGACGTCGGCTCACCGTCCCAGATAGGTCAGGACCCGACTGGCGAGGGCTTCCGAGAAGCCGTCGAGTCGGGCGATCTCCTCCCGGGACGCTTCACGGACACCCTTCACCGAGCCGAATCGTCGCAAGAGCGCCCGCTGGCGCCGGGGTCCGATGCCGGGGATGTCTCCCAGCTCGCTCCGGAGCGTCCGCTTGCCCCGGAGCTTGCGGTTGTACGTGACGGCGAATCGATGAGCCTCGTCCCGGATCCGTTGCAGGAGATGGAGGGCTCGATCCCGCCGGTCCAGCCGAACGGCCTCCCGTCGGCCGGGCAGGAAGACGTCCTCCTGCTTCTTCGCCAACGCGACGACGTGGACGTCCCGAAGCTCCAGCGCGCGCAATGCCCCCGTGGCTGCCCCCAGCTGCCCCTTGCCCCCGTCGATGACGGCCAGGTCCGGCAGGGGCCGGTCCTCGTCCCGCAAGCGCCGAAAATAGCGGTGCACCACTTCCTCCATGGAGCGGAAGTCGTCGTTCCCCCACGCCCCCTGGATCCGCATGTGGCGGTAGCCGGCTTTCTTGGGCTCCCCGTTCTCGAAGACGACGGCGCTCGCCACGGTCTCGCTTCCCTGCGTGTGCGACACGTCGAAGCAGACCATGAGGCGGGGCACCACCTTCAGGTCCAGGGCCTCCTGGAGGCTGTAGAGGGCATCTTCGGCCCGATCGGCGGCATACGCCAGAGCGGTGACCCGATCCTCCAGCACGTGGCGAGCGTTCTGTCCCGCCAGCTCCGCAAGCCGCAGCTTCTCGCCCCGGCGTGGCACATGCATGGCGACGCGGCGCCCCGCCGCCTCCGTCAGGATCTCCCCGAGCACCGCGGCATCGGGGGTCTCTGTGGGGAGCAGGACCGCCCGGGGGAGGTCGGCGAGGCGCACCTCCCCGCCTCCGAGGTAGTACCGGGAAAGGAGGGAGTCCAGCAGCATCCGGTCCGGCTCCCGCTCCACGTCGGTGAAGCGCAGGGACTCGCGGCCGAGAAGGAGGCCCGAGCGGATGCGGAGGACCACCCCCGCACCCAGCCGACCGTCCCGGGCCAATCCGACGACGTCCAGATCCCCTCCCTGGGCCTTGTGGACCCGCTGCTGACCGGCCAGCGTGTCCAGACCCTGGACCACGTCCCGCAGTCTCGCCGCCTGCTCGAAGTCCAGCCGATCGGCGGCGTCACGCATCCGCACCTCCACGCCGCGACGGAGCCCCTCCGTGTTGCCCTCGAGAATCTCGACGATCTCGTCGATCATCTCGCGGTACGAGGACTCGCTCTGGAGTCCCACGCAGGGGGCCTTGCACCGTCCGATGTGGTAGTCGAGGCACGGCCGGTCCGGCCCCTCGTCGGGGAGGTCGTAACGGCAGGAGCGGACGGTGTGGAGCCGCTTGATGACCTCGAGGGCCTGGCGCATGGGACCCACCGAGGTGTAGGGCCCGAAGTAGCGGCCTCCGTCATTCACCACCTGGCGCGTCACGTAGACCCGCGGAAAGCGCTCCTGCGCCGAGACCTTGATGTACGGGTAGCGCTTGTCGTCTCGAAGGAGGATGTTGAACCGCGGGTGATGCTCCTTGATGAGATTGGCCTCGAGGATGAGAGCCTCGGCCTCGGTGCCCACCACCAGGGTCTCCAGGTCGTCCACGCGCCGCATCAGCTCCCGCGTCTTCGGCGTCTGGTCCGCCTCTCTCCGGAAGTAGCTCCGCACCCGGGGCCGCAGCGATTTCGCCTTGCCTACGTACAGGACCTGTCCCCGGGCGTCCTTCATCAGGTAGACGCCGGGCCTGGTGGAGAGCTTGCCCAGGATCTCGGGGTCGACCGGCACGGGCGTCTCGTAAGCCGAAGGTGCGTGGAGTGTTGCGGGCCTCAGGGGGCGACGGGGCGTCGGAGGGGCATCCCCACGCCGAGGACGCTCGCCGAGGCCAGATAGACTACCCCGAACGGCACCAGCGTTTCCAGCGCCGTCACCAGGGGATGAGCCGGGGGCAGCACCAGCTGGAGACCCACGCCCGCGGCGGCGGCCAGAGCCCCGGCCAGGGTCATCCGGGCCAGTGGCCCCGAGCCAGGGCCGTGGGACCCGATCCGGCTGCCCAGCGCCCGCCGGAGGAGCACGTACTCCATCCACGCGGCCACAGAGGCGCCCAGGGCCAGCCCGGCGGCCCCCAGGTGCAGGGTCGCGAAGCCGAATCGGTCCAGGGGCGTCATCAGGGCAAAGCCTACCGCCGCGGAAAGGACCACCCGCACAAGCGCGACCCGCGCCGGCGTACGGGTATCCCGGAGGGCGTAGAAGGCCGACGACAGGACCCGGGAGCTGGCCGACGCCGTCAGGCCGAGGGTGTAGGCTGCCAGCACGCCCCACGTGACGAGGCTATGGGCGGGCCCGAAGGACCCGGTCTGATACAGGGCGGCCACGATGACGTCGCCGAGGGCCAGGTAGCCGAGGGTGGACGGAATGAGGAAGAAGGCCACACGCCTGAGCGCTGCCCTGACACGCTCGGCCAAAATCCGCTGCGTTTCGCCGCGCATGCGCGACAGCTCGGGCAGCTCCGAAGCGGCCACGGACATGCCGAACAGCGAGATGGGAAGCACGTAGAAGGTCTGGGCGTAGCCCAGCAGCGCCACCGCGCCGTCCATCAGTCGTCCGGCCAGGAAGACGTCGATGAGCCCGCTGAGGTTGACGACGCCCCGTGCCGCCACCACGGGCCCGAAGTTCCTCACCGCCTCGTCGACGCCGTGAACACCTCTGCCCAATGACAGGCGGAAGCCCCTCAGGTGACGCACGACGAAGGGAAGCTGTACGCCCAGCTGAAGCGCCCCCCCACCAGCGCGCCCCACGCCAGAGCCAGGACCAGGTCCTCCAGGCCCAGGGCGAACACCGAGCCCCCGGCCACCAGCGTGGTGATGATCGCCAGGTTCCAGAACACCGGCGCCACGTACGACACGAAGAAGCGGCGATGGCTGTTGAGGATGCCCAGAGCCCACGCCGCAATGACCAGGATCCCGGCCATGGGAAAGAGGATACGGATGAGCGCGACCGTCAGGGCCTGCTTTTCGGCATCCCATTCCCCCAGGAACAGGGACACGAGGGGCTGGGCGAGGACCACGCCCAACAGCGCCAGGGAGCCCGCCACCACCGTGAGGATTCCCAGGGCCGCTCCCGCGAAGCGTCCAGCGTCTGCCTCCCTGCCCTCCTCGAGGAGCTCCGCGTAGACGGGAATGAGGGACGCCGACAGCGTGCCCTCGCCCAGGAGGTTCTGGAGGACGTTGGGGATCTTGAGGGCGGCTCCCCAGGCGTCGGCAAAGTCGCCGGCGCCGAACCAGTGGGCGAAGACACGGACCCGGACGAAGCCGAAGAGCCGACTCAGAAAGATGCCCGCGCCGACGCGGGCCGCGGCGCGGGCATCGGAGCGGTGAGCCCGCTCCGTGACGGGTCCAGCCTCAGCCTTCCGGGTCACCCGGAGGGAGAGCGGCGCCCTCGTCGGGGTGGCGCTCGGCCAGGAGCTTGTGCAGGAATTGGCTTTCTTCGTCCAAACGGGATATCTCGCTCACCAGGCGTTCCACCTCCCCCTCGAGGAACGCGATGCGCTCGGCGGTGAGATCTGGCGGTCCGTCGAGGCCGCGCCGCTCCAGCCGCGAGGCCAGAGCCCGGCCCACCTGGGAATCCAGGACGATGGCCAGAAGCGGGATGAGGACGACGAGGACCAGAATCAGCTGAAGGAACATGTGCCGAAATTAGGCGCCTGGGTGTGTCGGGATCAACGGGAGTCCCTGCATCCTTCTACGTCTCAAGGTGCGGACAGATTCACGTCGAAGCCCTCGAACACCTCCCGGAGGAAGGCGCTTCCATAGCGTGTGAGGTAGTAGAACGGGTTCAGGACCCGCTCCTGGGGGCTGCCGTCGGGGAACAGGTGCAGCTGGGCCTTCTCGAGCTGCGCAAGGGCAATCTCGTTCTCCCGCTTCACGGCGTGGACGATCTTCTTCTCCAGATCGGTCAGGGCGTCGAACGTCTGGCTGCGGAGATGCTGGACTGGGCCCTTGAGGGTCGGATCGACGCTCTTCACGGCCTGCTGCAGCTCGCCCACGCCTTTGCCGATGGCGCCACGGAGGGCTCCCAACGCCGCCCGTACGTCTCCCGGGACGTCGTCACGGGCGATGTCGCTGGCGATCTCGTGGAAGGGCCGGTCCAGATCCGGCACGTCCAGCCCGAACTTGTCCAGCACCTTGCGGATCTTCGCTTCCACCACGGTGGCGCCGAAGCGCGGGTGGATGACCGGCATCCGTAAGCCGAATGCGTCGAAATACGCGTTCAGTTGAGCGAAATAGGCCATCTCCCCCGGTCCGGCCACGTACGACACCGTAGGGAAGAACGCGCTCTCCACCACGGGCCGGAGGAGGACGTTGGGGCTCAGGATCGAGGGGTCGTCATCCGCGCGAGCCAGAATCTCGGCTGCCGAGAGCCTCTCCCCGGAGGTTCGCAGATGATACCCCTCCTCGTCCCGATAGAGGCGCTCGCGTCCGGCGGCGCCCTCGAGGAAGAGATTCACGCCCCCTTCGAGGAGGGAGACCTGGAGACCGTACCCGGCAGCCTCGAGACGGCTGCCGGTGTCGTGCAGGATCTGCTCGAGCTCGGCGGAGCGCCCGAGCTCCTGCTCCAGCCAGGGACGCGTGCCGGTCTTCAGGACGGGATGGGCGGCGTCCGTGAAGAAGAGCCCGAACGGACCGAGAAGGTGCTCGAGGATGTTCCGGAAGCTCTCGGGGAGCGTCCCGTCCTCGGTCATCGAATCTCGAAGCAACTCGAAGTATTGTGTGCTAAAATCAGTATCAGGAAGATTTTGGAGTGTCTGATCAAGAAGCGATGTGATGTCGGGGCCGAGGGGGATCCGGTGGAGCGGCGGATGCGTGTCGGGATCCGGCGGCGCCAGCCGTGGGGTGTGCAGCTCGTTGTCCACACCCACGATGCAGGTGTGGTTCGCCTCGGCCCAATCGTGATCCTCCGAGGCCACCCAGAACAGCGGCAGAACCGGCCGATGCAGCCGGGTCTCCAGGGCCTCGGCGAGACGGACCGCCGTCAGCCCCTTGTAGACGCTGTAGAGCGGGCCACCGAAGAGACCCGGCTGCTGACCCGTGGTCACGACGAAGCCGCCCTCCTCCACGAAGCGCTCGAGGCGGGCAGGGTCGGCCCCTGGGGGCACGCTGATGGCCTCTGCGGCCCGCCTGCGCGCCGAGGAATCGAAGCGCGCGTCCACCTCGGCTGCCTTGGCCGCGTACGCGGAGGGATCCCGGAAATGCCCGGCGTAGAAGGCCACGGCGCCCGCGTCTCCTGCCAGGTAGTCGCGGACCACCGGTGCACCGGCAGGCTGCCCGATCACCAGCTCCAGGTTCAGGGATGCTCCCGTCAACTCACGCTCCTTTGTGATAGGGCTCGCCCCGGACGATGGTCCCGGCGCGGTACAGCTGCTCCGCCAGGACGAGCCGGGCCAACTCGTGGGGGAGGGTCATGGCTGAGAGGGACAGCTGATCGGTGCTTCGCCGAAGGACCCGGTGGTCCAGGCCGAAGGCACCCCCCAGAACGAAGACGGCTCCGGGGGAGGAGTCCAGAGCGAGGCCAGACAGCCTCTTGGCCAGGGCACGGGAGCTCAAGGTCCTCCCCTCGCGGGTCAGGGCGTACAGCTCCAGCTCCGCGGGGACCTTCGGCAGGATCCGGCCCGCTTCCGCGGCCCTGACCCGTTCGGGTCCGGGGTTTTTTCCGCTGGCCCCCGCCTCCACCTCCAGCACGTCCAGCTTCCAGTACCGGCGGGCTCGGGCCTCATAGTCCGCCACCGCCGGCTCCAGGGCCCCCCTCACGCGGCCCACTGCCACCACCACGAGCCTCACCAGGGGAGTCCTTCGGAGCGGCTCACGACGGTGTCACGGAGGGATCGCTCATTGTCCCGGTAGGGACGGTCCAGCATGTAGTGCAGCCCCCTGCTCTCCCGGCGGAGGCGCGCGCTGCGCACGATGAGCTCGGCCACTTCCAGGAGGTTCCGAAGCTCTGCTCCCTCCTCCGTCCATCGGGTGCGGAGCCAGCGCAGCGCCTCCGAGGCCGAGAAGCGGGCGATCTCGCCCTGGGCCCGGAGAAGGCGTTCCTCCGAGCGCACGATGCCCACCAGGTCCCACATCAGGTCCCTGAGCTCCGCTCGCCGTCGAGCGATGGCCTCCAGGTCGGGCGACCCGGTTCCCTGGGAGGGGAGATCTCGGGGGATGGGTGGCGCGACGACCTGGTTCTCTCCCACCTCGAGTCGGTAGGAGACCATGCGGGCGGCCCGATCTGCGAAGACGACGGCTTCGAGAAGGGAGTTCGAGGCCAACCGGTTGGCCCCGTGGACTCCGGAGCAGGCCACCTCCCCGGTGGCGTACAGACCTGCGAGGCTGGTGTGCCCCATGCTGTCCGTCAGGACCCCGCCGCAGACGTAGTGGGCTGCCGGGACCACGGGGATCCCCTCGGCGGGGTCCACGCCCCGGGCCCGGCAGCCCTCCACGGCATCGGGAAACCGCCTGGTCAGGCGGTCCACGGCGATGGACGAGACGTCCAGGACGACGTGAGGCTCGCCGCGCTCCTTCAGCTCCCGGTCGATGGCCCGGGCTACCACGTCCCGGGGGGCCAGGGAGCCCTGGGGGTGGTACCGCTCCATGAAGGACGATCCGTCCAGGGTCCGAAGGACACCGCCTTCCCCCCGGAGGGCCTCGGAGATGAGGAAGGCCGGGTCCTCGGTGGGATGGAGGGCCGTGGGGTGGAACTGGATGAACTCCAGGTTGGCCACGCGGGCCCCGGCCCGGTACGCCATGGCGATCCCGTCGCCGGTGGCGATGCCCGGGTTCGTGGTGTGTCGATAGACCTGCCCGCAACCTCCCGCTGACAGCATGGTGAACCGGGCCCGAGCCACCACCACGTCTCCCGTACGGTGGTCCAGGAGCGTAGCGCCCCCGCACACGGGGCGCCCCGAGGCGTCCGGAGCCACCAGGAGGTCAAGAGCCATGTGGTCCTCGAGGACCTCGATGCGGGGCTCGGCCGCCACCGCGGCCAGAAGGGCGGACTCGATCTCCCGCCCCGTGTGATCACCGGCGTGGGCGATGCGTCGGCGGGAATGACCCCCTTCCCTGCCCAGGGAGAGTCCGCCTCCCTCCCCCCGGTCGAAGCGCGCTCCCCATTCGATGAGCTCGTGGACCCGGGCCGGACCTTCGCGCACCAGGGCCTCGACCGCCTGCGGGTGGCACAGGCCCGCTCCGGCCACGAGGGTGTCCTGCACGTGGAGGTCGAACCGGTCGTCCGGGCCCAGCACGGACGCGATGCCGCCCCGGGCGTAGTTCGTGGACGAATCGGCGCGCTCCTTCTTGGTGGCGAGGAGGATCCGGGCCCGGGGCGCCAGCTTCAGGGCGAAGGTGAGCCCGGCGATTCCGCTGCCGATGACCAGGATGTCGGCCGACCGCCCCAACTAGCGTGCCTCCCGGACCGCACCGAGGATGAGAGCCCGCACCGCGTCTTCTCCTTCTTCCCATCGCAGGGTCTGGGTGAGGACGCGGACCGGGCCCAGGATCGACCCGAAGGCCCTGAGCTTCACCGCATCCTTTTCGGTGACGACAAGGGTACGGCTTCCGGCTCGGGCCCGTAACCCCCGGACGTCGCGCTCGGAAAACCGATGATGGTCCGGGAACGGCACGAGGTCGACATCGACACCCGTCTCCGTGGACGCCTGGACCCGGAAGTCCTCGGGACGGGCCACGGCCGCGGCCGCCAGGAGCGAGCCTCTCGGCGCCTCCACCCTGCGTCCGTCCAGGTCCCTCCACTCGCCCGGCTCCAGGGCCGCCACCCCCACGCGCAGGTGGGGCCACGTCGTCCGCACCGTGCCGGCCAGGGCCGCCGCTCGTGCCCATGACGCGGTCCGGCGCGTCACGACCACCACGTGCGCCCGCCCCAACGCGTGCGTAGGCTCCCGGTACGGCCCGCGAGGGAGCAGCGCCCCGGGGAAGGGGTCTTCCGCCGCCAGCAGGACGATGTCCACGCTCCTGGCCAGCGCCCGGTGCTGGAATCCGTCGTCCAGCACCGCCGAGTCCGCTCCCCGCCGGGCCGCTTCGCGGGCCAACAGAGCCCGATCCGCTCCGGCCAGGACCGGGACCGAGGGATTCCATTCGCGGTGCAGCTGCAGCTCGTCCTGACCGTACCCTCTGGCCAGAAGGACGGGCCGGAGCCCCGACTGCACCAGGAGCCTCACCACCCAGGCGGAAAACGGGGTCTTACCCGTTCCCCCCACGGTGAGGTTGCCGACCGAGACCACGGGAAGCTCCGGTTCCTGGACGCCCCGTCCCCGATCGTAGCGCCGATTGCGGGTGGTGAGGCCGAGCCGGTAGAGCATCTCGAACGGTGCGGCGACGATGGAGGCCAGGTTTCCGGAGCGGCCGGCGTCCTCGTTCCACCAGCGGCGCACCCAGTCGTGGACGGCGGCTCTCATGGCCCCTCCCCCTCCCCCTCCATCACCCGTGTGGTGAGCTGATTCAGGGTGCGTCCCAGGTCCCGCGCCAGCTCCGCCAGCGTCTCGCGGTCGGCGTCTCGCTCCACCCATCGGGGCTCCCCGTATTCGATGTGGACCCGGGACAAGGGGCGGGGCACCAGAAGCCCGTCCCAGCTCTTGAGCCTCCACCCCCTCGAGGCGCCGACCGCCAGGGGGATGACGGGTAGACCCGTGGTCTGGGCCACGACCAGCGCGCCGGGCTTGAACTCGTGTACCGGGCCCTGGGGCCCGTCGGGAGTCAGCGCGAGGTCCTTGCCCGCCCTGGCGGCCCGGATGAGGGCCTTCAGCCCTCGCGTTCCTCCTCGCGTGCTCGACCCTCGCACCGTCCCGAAGCCGTGGCGCTCGATGACGCGGGTGATGTACTCCCCGTCGGCGTGCTCGCTCACGAGGACCACGATCCCCTCCCGTCGGTGATAGTGGACCAGAGGGAGCAGCTGGCCGTGCCAGAAGACGAATATCACCGGCCTTCCCTGCTCCCGGAATCGGAGGTAGTGCTCGGTCCCCACGCGATCGGCGCGTGTGGTGGAGAACAGCGCACCGACGAGACCCGCGCCGAGGACTCCGGCCGTCTCGAACTTGAGGTCACTCACCGCTTGGATCGCTCCAGGAGGGAGATCGCCTTGGCCGCCACCCGCCCGGACGCTCCCGGGGAGCCCAGGGCTCCCCGGACGCGCTCCAGGCCCGCCAGCTGCCGTTCCCGGGCCGGCGAGTCTCCCACCAGAGGGGTCAGGAGCGCCGCCAGCCTGTCGGCCGTGGCGGCGTCCTGAAGGACCTCGGGGACGATGGGAGCCCCCGCCACCAGGTTCGCCAGGGCGATGTGGGGGACTCGGACGAGCCTGACCGCCATCCGGTATGTGAGGGGATGGGTCCGGTAGGCCATGACGAACGGGACTCCCGCCAGGGCCGCCTCGAGGGTGGACGTGCCGGATTTCACCAGCGCGGCCCGCGCGTGCCGGAGAAGCGCACGGGTCTCGTCCACCACGGGCACCTCCGCCTCCTCCAGCCAGGACTCGGGGACCGACGTCGCCCGGGCCAGGACGGGCTGCACCTCGGCGTACCGGGCCCGCACGTGGCGGGCAGCCGCCTGAAACAGCTCCAGGTGGCGATCGAGCTCCTGTCGGCGGGAGCCCGGTAGCAGGGCGAGGAGGGGCCGGGTCGGGTCGAGCCCCCATCGGGAGCAGAAGGACGTCCGGTCGGGCAGGTCGCCGGTGTGCTCCAGGAGCGGATGTCCGACGAAGGACACATCGGCCCCCACCGCCCGGAGGATCTCCACCTCGAAGGGCAGGATCACCGCCACGTGATCGGCCTGCCGGGCGAGGCGGCGGGCTCGTCCGGGCTTCCACGCCCACACCTGGGGCGCGATGTAGTAGAGGACCGGGATGCCGCGACGGTGGGCGGCTTGCGTCACCCTCAGATTGAATCCCGGATAGTCGACCGGGATGACGAGATCCACCTCACCGGCCTCCAGCAGGCCCACCACGCGCTTCATCAGGCGACGGAAGAACCGCAGGTGCCTCACGACCTCCACGAACCCCATCACCGCCAGGTCGTCCAGGCCGGCCAGCAGCTCGACGCCTTCCTCCGCCATCAAAGGTCCACCGGTACCCACGAGGCGGACTCCGGGAAGCCGGGCGCGGAGGGCCCGGGCGACCCCCGCGGCGTGGTGATCGCCCGAGGCCTCCCCCGCCAGGAGGAGGATCGTGGGTTGTGCCTTCACAGGCGGGAGCCGATCAGAACCGGCCGAGATACCAGATCAGGGCCGCCACGAGCACCAGCAATGCCAAGAGCCGGCCCACGGGCATTCCCCTCCGGGCATCGATCCAGTTCTTCTTTCGCCTACGCCGGACCTTGATGAGTGACATGGCCTTCTATCCGTTCCTGGATGGCCAACGCGAGGGCGAGGGCCTCCCTCCCGTCCTGTCCCGAGACCGCCGGCGGGCCCAGCCCCCGTGCCGCGTCCCTGAAGTTCTCCAGCTCCCTCCGCAGCGGCTCGGCTCCGTCCCCCTGAAGAGGGATCCGCTCGACGATGCTGGCAAGCTCCAGCGTCGTCGGTCCCGCGGATGCCTGCTCCTGGATCTCCTCGAGATTCCTTCTCAACCGAAGGAACTCGCCGGTGCCATCGGCCAGGTTCAAGCTCAGGTAGCCCGAGGGCTGGAATAGCCTGAGCTTCCTCATCCGCTCCAGGGAGATTCGGCTTGCCGTGAGGTTGGCGACCGCCCCTCCCGTGAACGTGAGCCGCGCGTTGGCGATGTCCACGTTCGGGGTGAGCACCCGGACTCCCGACGCTGCCACCTGCTCCAGGGGAGTACCCACCAGGCTCATGACCAGGTCCACGTCGTGGATCATGAGATCGAGCACCACGGCGACGTCGGTGCTCCGTGGCGTGAAGGGCGCCATTCGATGGGATTCGACGAACAACGGTCGGTCCAGATAGGGCTCGGCGGCCAGGACCGCCTGGTTGAAGCGCTCCACGTGCCCCGTCTGGACGAAGGTGCCACCCTTCGCCGCCGCGTCCAGGATCCGGTCTGCCGACTCCAGGGAGGGGGCCAGAGGCTTCTCCACCAGGACGGCCTTGCCGGCACGCAGCGCGACGGTGGCCACGCGCTCGTGCTCCGTGGTGGGCACGGCCACCACCAGCGCGTCGGCGACGTCCAGGAGGCCATCGAGATCGCCGTGGACGGGGACGCCCAGCTCCCCGCCGACCCTTGTGGCCCGCTCCGCATCGAGATCGTGGATGCCGGCCATCTCCACGGCGTCGAGCCCGGCGAGAATGCGGGCGTGGTGGAATCCCAGGGAGCCGACTCCGACGACGCCTATGGCGAGGTGGTCCACGGACGACACCGCAACTAGAGCGTGATGCCGCGCTCGCTGGCCCGGATGAACTGAAGCAGGTGTCTGACCTCGGGGATCGAGGTGACCTCCACCTCGACCCGATCGAGGGCCTGGGTCAGGTTGAACTTCGACTTGAAGAGGATGCGGTACGCCTGCTTGAGGGCCTTGCGCACGTCCGCCGAAAGGCCCCGGCGCTCGAGCCCGACGGCATTCAGGCCATAGAGGTGTGGGGGGTTTCCCGCGGCGCGGCAGTACGGGGGCACGTCCTGCGCGACGCGTGACCCGCCACCGACGAAGGCGTGCGCTCCGATTCGCACGAACTGGTGGATGGGGGTCAGCCCCCCCACGATGGCCCAGTCCTCGATGAGGACGTGTCCGGCCATGTTCACCGCGTTGGCCAGGACCACGTGGTTCCCCAGCTCGCAGTCGTGCGCGATATGGGTGTACGCCATCAGGAGGCAGTCACTCCCCACCACCGTCCGCCCCGAGGCAGCCGTGCCCCGGTTGAGGGTGGCGAACTCCCGAATGACGGTGCGGTCACCCACCTCGAGGATCGTGTTCTCTCCCTGGAACTTCAGGTCCTGGGGATCGGTCCCGAGGACGGCTCCGTTGGCGATGCGGCAGTCCTCGCCCACGGCGGTGTCGCGCTCGATGAGGACCCGTGGGCCGATATCCGTGCCGTCACCGACCCGCACCCGGGGGCCTACGATGGCCCAGGGGCCCACGACCACGCCCTGCCCCAGCTCGGCATCGGTGTCCACGATTGCCGTGGGATGAACCGCGGTTTCTCCCCGGGTCTCTACCGTCGTCTCGCTCATCGGTCCACGATCCTGGCCATGAGGTCTGCTTCGGCAACCAGATGCTCGTCAACATACGCCTTGCCGCGCATTCTGCAGGTGTGGCGGCGGGATTGGATCATCTCCACCTCGGAAACGAGCGTATCCCCGGGCGTAACGGGGCGACGCCATTTGACGTTATCCAGAGACATGAAGTACACGACCTTGTCGGTGAGGTCTTCCGCCGCCTCCATCAGCAACAGGCCCCCGGCCTGGGCCATGGCTTCGATGATGAGGACGCCGGGCATGATGGGATGCCCCGGGTAGTGGCCCTGGAAGAAGGGCTCGTTGATCGTGACGTTCTTCACGCCGACGATCCGCCGGCCCTCCTCGAAGTCGATGATCCTGTCCACCAGCAGCATGGGATACCGGTGCGGCAGATACTGCATGATCTTTTCGACGTCGATGAACGCCCCGCGGCCCGCCCGCTGGGCGTGATCCCGAATGGCCCGGGCCAGGGTGACGTTGCCCTGGTGACTCGGTCGCTCCGCCACCACGTGGGCATCGAGACGTGCGCCCAGCAGGGCCAGATCTCCCACGATGTCCCCGGCCTTGTGGCGGAGGAACTCGTCCGGGAACCGCAGCCCGTGGTTGACGAGACCGGTCTCGTCCAGGACGAGGGTGTTGTCCAGGGAGGCGCCCAGGGCGAGTCCACGGGCATGGAGCGCCTCGGCGTCGGCCTTGAACCCGAACGTGCGGGCGCCAGCCAGCTCGGAGGCGAAGCTGGTGCCATTCACCAGGAAGGAGCCGTACTGCCTTCCGATGCTAGGGTGGTCGAAGTCGATGGTCACGCTGATCCGGAGCCCCTCCGACGGCGTGGCCACGTAGGTCTCGCTGTCGTTGCCGTTGGACACGACCGGACCACGCAGACCCAACGTCCTGGCTTCTACCTGCTGCTCGACGATCTCCGCGTCGGCCACGGCGGACATGTAGTCGCGGAAGCTCCCGTCGCGGATGGGGATCTCGGGACCCGTGACCTCCACCACCACGTTGTCGACCCTCTGGCTGTAGAGCGCCGCCATCACGTGCTCCACGGTGAGCACCCGAGCCTCCCCGATCCCCAGGCTGGTGCCGAGGTCGGTTCCCACCACGTGGTCCAGGGTGGCGGGAATCTCCACCGCGTCGTCCAGGTCCATGCGCCGGAACCGGATGCCGAAGCCGGGCTCGGCAGGGCGGAAGGTCAGGGAAGCCTGCTCCCCGGAATGCACACCGACGCCGTCCAAGGAGATGTTCTTCCCGATGGTCCGCTGGTTGACGGGGTTCATGGATCTCGTGGCTCAGGCTGGTTCCGTAGGCCTACGGGTCGGAGCAGAACAAGCTAACCACAACGGCGTCAAGGATCTAACCTGGAGCGGAGGCTGTCGACCTCCGCCTCCAGCGCCTTGACGCGTTCCAGCAGCTTGGGCAGACGGGACAGATTGGCCTGCTTCCTCAGATCCTCCCGGTGGGGGCGCGCCGGATGTCCGGATATGGTCTCGCCTGCGGCGACGTCCCTCATGACCTTCGCGGCCACCGCGACCCGGGCCCCGTCACCGATGTCGAGGTGGTTGATCAGGCCCGCCTGGCCACCGAGCCACACCCCTTTCCCGATCTGGGTGGAGCCGGCGATCCCCACCAGGGCAGCCACCATGGATTGGGATCCCAGACGGACGTTGTGCGCCACCTGGATCAGGTTGTCCACCTTGCATCCCGCCTCGATGACGGTCGTGCCCACCGATCCACGGTCCACACAGGTGTTGGCTCCGATCTCCACGTCGTCCTCGATGGTGCACCCTCCCACATGAGGGATCTTCTGGTGCGCCCCGTCGAAGAACGCGTACCCGAAGCCATCGGATCCGAGGCGCGTACCCGAATGAACCATGACCCGATCTCCCAGCACCGTGTCGGCGTACAGGACCACCTGCGGGTAGATCGTGCACGAGGCGCCGACTCGGGCGTTTCGTCCGACCACCACGTGCGGCCCGATCCGCGTGCCGGCTCCGATGACGGCCCCGTCCTCGATGACGGTGTAGGCACCGATGCCCACGTCTTCCTCGAGCTCCACGCCCCGGCCGAGAACGGCGGTTGGATGGACACCGGCGGGACCGCGATCCTGCGGATGGAGACGACGCAGCACGGCGATGAGCGCCCGGTGGGGCTCCGGGGCCGTGACCCGGGGCACGCCCTCGGGCACAAGCTCTTCCATGTCTTCCGAAATCAGGAATGCGCCGGCCCGCGAATCCGATACATACCGGATGTACCGCCTGGACGTGAAGAACGCGATCTCGTCGGGCCGTGCCTCCTCCACCGAAGCGACCCCGCGGAAGACGAGGCCAGGGTCACCCGTGAGCCTGCCGTCGGCGAGCTCGGCGATTTCCGCCAGGGTGAGGACGTGAGAACCCTCTGCTTGAGCTTGGTTCATGGGTGTCGCAAGGGGATGAATGAGAAGGGACCCACAGGCACGCTGCCGGAATGCGCCCGTGGGTCCCCATACCGCAAGGAGCGTTCCTCCCGCGTCAGAGGCCGCCCCCGGGGCCGGTGGCCACGGTCTGAAGGCGGGTGATGACCTCCTGCGTGAGGTCGAGAGCCGGATCTGCGGAGATGATGGAGCCGGCCGCCACGTCGAGAATCAGCGCGTAGTTGCCTTCCTCACGGATGGCCTCGATGACCTCGGTGATCCGATCCATGACGGGCTGGACCAGCTCGGCCCGACGCTGTTGGGCGAGCTGATCGAGCTGGGCCATGCGCTGCTGGGCCTCCTGGGCCTTCTGCTGGATCTGCTGCTCGCGGTTCCGCTTGGCCTCCGGGGAGAGCGTGAGCTGCTGCTGTTGCAGCGCCTCCTGCATACGGGTGATCTCTTCCTGCAGGCTCTGGGCTTCGGCCGTGTAGCCCTGCATCTCCTGCTCGAAGGTCTGCTGAGCCTCCGCGGCTCCCGGCGCGTTGTCCAGGATCTCCTGGGAGTTGATGTAGCCGATCTTGAGCGTCTGCGCCTCCGCTGTGCCTGCGGCCAGCGCGAAGACGAGCGCCAGAGCGGCGAACGGGGTGCGTCGCATGGGCTTGTGCTCCATTGGGTCGGGCCCGGTTCATCGGTCACCCGTCGGCCGGCCCGTACCACTGCCGTCGGGGACTGCATCGGTGTCGCGAATATCGTAGTCCATTCGGACCGGGCATGTTCCCGAGTTCCCCCGGAAAGTCCGATGAACAGCCTGATAATTTCTAGAAACCGGGCCCCATGCGGAAGTGCAGCTGCCAACCCGGGTTGGCCTTGTCGAACCCGTAGGCGTAGTCGAGGCCGATGGGCCCGAACGGCGTGACCAGCTGGGCACCGAAGCCGGCGCCCCGGAAGAGCCGCGTAGGATCGATGTCCAGGGGGTCCCGATAGACGTTCCCTGCATCGTAGAAGAGGGATACCGAGATCTGGTCACTGAGGCGCAAGGCGTACTCGGCGGTGAGCGAGAAGAAGCCGTCGCCGAGCCGGTCGATGTCCGAGATGTCGCCGGAGCGTTCCGGGAAGAAGCCGAACGGCGTGATGGACGTCTCATCGTAGCCGCGGAGGTTCTGCCCGAACTGGACGCCCCCCATCCAGAACCGGTCGAAGGGGAACCTCACGGCATTGCCGAACACGCCACCTGCCTTCATGGTGAGCCCCAGCGTGAACCGGGGGCCCCGGCCCGCCTCTCCTCCGATCTGCCCCGCAGGCACATACCACGTGCCCTCCAGCAGGACCCGCGTGAAGTTGCCATCGCCGCCCAACACCCCACCGTTCAACTCGACGTTGATGCTCTGCCTCGATCCGACCGTGGGGAAGAGGGGATGGTCGAGGGTCTGGCGGGTGATGCCCACCGAGAGCTGGCTCTGGACCCCTGGCGGCAGCCCGAAGAGCGATGTGTCGTCCACGTCGCTGAACTGTTGGTACGTGGTCCGGGAGATGCCGTACCCCACGAAAAGCCTGGTGCTGCGCGATTCGGGCCAGGGGAAGCCCAGGCGCAGGTTGGTCCCGATCCGCCGCCGTCGTCCCGTGGCGAACTGGAAGAACCGGTCCCGGGAGTTGAACAGCGAGATGGTCCCCGACGTCCGCGTCTGGAACAGCGCCGGATCGGAGTAGCTCAGCTCGAAGCTGTTCAGATAGCGACCGAAGTCCCACCGAACCGTCCCGGACTTGGCCTGGCCGAAGAGGTTCGGCTGCTCGTAGCCGAGGAAGCCGGACAGCCCGTACCCGCCTCCGACGGACGTGCCGAAGTTGATGGAGCCGGTCTGCCGCTCGCTGACGTTGAACGTGATGTCCACGTCTCCGTTGTCGAGCGGCTGGATGTCGGGGGGATCCATGGGCGCCTCGAAGAATCCCAGGGACGAGATGCTCTGGTAGCTCTGGAGGACCCGATTCTGGCTGTACACGTCCCCCGGAAGGATGAAGATCCGGTCCCGGATGACCCAGTCGTACGTGTATTCGTTGCCGGCGATGGAGACCCGATTCACCAGCGCCGGGGCGCCCTCGGTGATCTGCCAGCTCACGTCAACGGTGGGTGCGCCTCCGTCCTCCGCGGCATCGTTTCGCTGGACCACGGGATTGACCTGGGCGTACAGATAGCCCTCGTTGGCGTAGAGCTCCCGCACGGACAACATGGCATCCGTGAACGCCTCGGCGTCGAACACCTGCCCTTCACGACCACCCTCGTCGCTGCCCCCGAACCCGAGGCTCCGGAGGAGGCCCCCCTCGCTGGTTTGGTAGTAACGCTCCAACTCCTCGGTGCTGAAGCGGCTGTTGCCCTGGATGGCGAAGGACGCGAGCCGGTACTGGGGACCCTCGTCCACGGCGATCTCGATGCGGGCCTTGCCGGTCTGCGGGTCCACGACGACGCTATCGGAGACGATCTGGAAGTCGAGGTAGCCCTCCGTCCGGGCGAGCGCCGGGAGGCGGTCGACGAGATCCGATTCATAGCGGAGCTCGTCGTAGGCCCCGGAACGGAACCACCAGAAGCCCTCGGCCTTGGTGTCCATGGCTCCGGCCAGGGCATCGCCGGAGAGGTTGGCATTCCCCTGGAACAGCACCTCGGCGACCGTCACCCGCTGACCCTCGGTGACGTCGAGAAACACGTCCACCTCGTTCTCCCGGTCCGGCACCGGCTCGAGACGGTCTTCGATGGACGCGAACGGGATGCCTTCGGCTACGAGCTCCTTGCGGATGAACGCCTTGGCGTCCAGCACCCGCTGAGGGTTGTAGGGGACGCCCGACCGGAGGCCGGAGGTGTCCCGGACCTGCCGCTCCCCCACGTGCTCGAGCCCGTTGATGCTGACCCGGCGCACCAGGGGTTGCTCTTCGACCTCGATGATGAGGGTGACGTCGGCGCCGCCCCGGGCGCGCACCACGACATCCTTGAAGTGTCCCGTGCCCAGCAGCTCCTTGATTCCCCGTTGGACGTCCCGATAGGTGATCTCGGAATCGGGTGTGACGCCGAAGATCGCCAGCACCGAGCTGTCCTCCACGCGGCTGTTGCCCTCGACCAGGACGGTGTCGACCCGCTGAAGCTGGGACGTCCGCGTCTGTCCGGCTGCCGGCACGAACAGGGCCATAACGAGGGAAAAGGCCACCGCCACCGCGGAGGCCTTCTCCCAGGATGCGAGAAGCGACCTAGTCACCTTCGTCCTCACGTCTTCGTCTTCGAGCCCGCCTGCAGTGTGAGCCCATCCCCGTCCGGATCGACAGTCACCTCGATCTCATCGCCGGCGGAGAAGTCCGCTACCAATATCTTCTCTGATAGGGGATCCTCCAAATACCGTTGTATGGCCCTTCTGAGCGGCCGGGCGCCGAATTTCTCGTCGTAGCCCTTCTCGACGAGAAACGCCACCGCCTCGTCCGTCAGCCGCAGCGTAATCTCCTCTTCCCCGAGACGCATGCGCACGTCGGCCAGCAGGATGTGCACGATCTCGGCGATCTCCTCCCGGGAGAGGGAGTGGAAGACGATGGTGTCGTCCACGCGGTTGAGGAACTCCGGGTTGAAGGCGCGCTCCACTTCCTGGCGCACCTTGTCCTTCATGATCTCGTAGGTCGTCTTGGGATCGGCCGAGTGGAATCCGACCCCTCCTCCCTTGGAGATGTCCCGCGTGCCGAGGTTGGAGGTCATGATGAGGACGGTGTTCTTGAAGTCGATGACCCTGCCGTAGTTGTCCGTCAAGTGGCCCTCGTCCAGCACCTGGAGGAGGATGTTGAAGACGTCGGGATGCGCCTTCTCGATCTCGTCCAGGAGGACCACGGAGTACGGACGCCGGCGGACGGCCTTGGTCAGGGCCCCGGAGTCCTCGTAGCCGACGTATCCCGGAGGGGCCCCGATGAGCCGCGACACGGAGAACTTCTCCATATACTCGCTCATGTCCACCCGGATCAGGGCGTCACGGTCGGCGAAGAGGAACTCCGCCAGGGCACGCGCCAGCTCCGTCTTCCCGACGCCGGTGGGCCCGGAGAAGATGAACGACCCGATGGGACGCCTGGGGTCCTTCAGGCCGGCTCGACTTCGCCGGATGGCTCGGGAGATGGCCTGGATGGCGTCGTGTTGGCCGACGATGCGCTTGTGGAGCTCGTCCTCCATGTGCACCAGGCGCTCGGATTCGGTCTGCCGAATGCGCATGACTGGAATGCCGGTCCACCGGCTGACGATGAAGGCAACGTCGTCTTCCGAGATCTCGGGACGGTGACGCTTGCGCTCCTCTTCCCATTCCTCCTGCTGCTCCCGGATCTTCTGGCTGAGCTCCCGCTCCTCGTCTCGAAGCTCAGCGGCCCGCTCGAAGTCCTGGTTTCCGATGGCCTCTTCCTTCCGGCGCGCGATTTCCGTGAGCTCCTCCTTGAGCTCCTCGACCTCGGGCGGCGGCACCTGGCTGGCGATCCGTGCCCTGGCCCCGGCCTCGTCGATGACGTCGATGGCCTTGTCGGGCAGGAAGCGGTCCGTGATGTACCGGTCCGACAGCTTCGCCGCCTGTTCCAGGGACTCGTCCGGGATGACGACCCGGTGGTGCTCCTCGTAGTGGGTTCGCAGACCCTTGAGGATGTCCAGCGTCTCGTCCACCGCCGGTGGGTCCACGATGACCGGCTGGAAGCGCCGCTCGAGGGCCCCGTCCTTCTCGATGTACTTGCGGTACTCGTTGAGCGTGGACGCCCCGATGCACTGGAGCTCCCCTCGCGCCAGGGCGGGCTTCAGCATGTTGGACGCGTCGATGGCCCCCTCGGCCGCCCCGGCGCCCACCAGCGTGTGGAGCTCGTCGATGAAGAGGATCACGTTGGCGCTCTGCTGGATCTCGTTCATGACGGCCTTGAGGCGCTCTTCGAACTGGCCGCGGTACTTCGTGCCGGCGATGACGGCGGCCATGTCGAGAGCCAGCACCCGATAGTTCTTCAGGGCCTCGGTGACCTCGTTGCGGGAGATGAGCTGGGCCAGCCCCTCTACGATGGCGGTCTTGCCCACGCCCGGTTCACCGATGAGCACGGGGTTGTTCTTCTTCCGCCGGCACAGGATCTCCACCACCCGCTCGATCTCCCCGGTACGCCCGATGGTGGGGTCCAGCTTGTTCTGACGGGCCAGCTCGGTCAGGTCACGGCAGAAGTGGTCCAGCGCCGGGGTCTTGGACTTCTTGTCCCCCGGCTTGCCCCCTCCTGCCGGCTGCGCGGCGGACGATCCGCCGATTCCGGCAGGCTCCGAGGGCGACACGTCCGACCCCAGGACCTTGAGCGTCTCGGCCCGGGCCTCCTCCAGCGTCACGCCGAGGGAGTTCAGGACCTGCGCCGCGATGCCCTTCTCCTCTCTCAGCAGCCCCAGGAGAAGGTGTTCGGTACCCACGTAGGAGTGATTGAAGTCGCGAGCCTCGGCCATGGCGAACTCCAGGACCTTCTTGGCTCGGGACGTATACGGTAGCTCGCCGAGGGCGATGGTCGCCTTGCCCTTTCGCACCGACTCCTCGACCCGCTCGTGGATCTGGTCCAGGTCCACGTTCAGGTTCGTGAGAACGGCTGCGGCGACACCTTCTCCCTCCCGGATCAGGCCCAGGAGGATGTGCTCGGTCCCGACGTAGTCGTGTTGCAGGCGGATGGCCTCTTCCCGAGCCATCGCCAGGACCTTCCGCACGCGGTCCGTGAAGTTGTAGTTCATGTCCCGTTCCGACGAAAAGACCTCACCTCAGGCATCACCCGGCGACCCTTCGGCATCAGAAGCACCTGGAGCCACATCTCCTTCTGCTGCCAATATGCGCCGCACGTACGCCGCACGGTGTGCGTCGCTTTCTGCTGGAGGGAGGTCACGGCCTGCAGCCTGCTCGAGGTGAGCCGGCTGCGTAAAGATCATGATCTTGTTGAGCGTGTATACACGGAGTCCCGGGAGGAGTTTCAGGCTCACGCCGAGGCGGACTCCGGACAACAGATTCATCAATTCCTCGAACGAGAGGGACCGGGCGTAGCGCAGCAAGCCATACGCCCGCCAGATCTTGTCCTCCGTAACCGAGCGGGCGTCCCGGAGCAGCACCTGGCGCGCCTGGGTCTCGTACTGGATCACCTGCCGAACCACCTTGTCGAGGTGGTCGACCAGATCCTCCTCGGTCTTTCCCAGCGTGGTCTGATTCGACACCTGGAAGAAGTTTCCGACGACTTCGGAGCCCTCGCCGTAGAGTCCACGGAAGGTCAGACCCACCTGCCCCAGTCCCTGCAGCACCTTGCCGATCTCCTTGGTGAGCACCAGGCCCGGGAGGTGCATGAACACCGACGCCCTCAACCCCGTTCCCGCGTTGGTGGGACAGCTGGTGAGGAAGCCGAACTCGTGGTGGAACGCGAAGGAGAGGTCCTGGCCGAGCTCCTCGTCGAGGCGGTCCACCATGCGCCATCCCTCCTGGAGCCTGAGCCCGGAAAGAAGGCTCTGGATACGAAGGTGGTCTTCCTCGTTCACCATCACACTGAGAGGGTCGTTGGCCGCCAGGACCACCGCCGTGCCCTGGGCGGGACCCGATTGGTCGCCGAGCAGCTCCCGGGATACCAGGCGCCTCTCCAGCAGAATCCTGCCGAAGCGGGGCTGAGCGTCCGTCATCGACAGCAGCAGGCTGTGGGCGAGCGACGGAGACCGGGGAAGGACCGCGCGGAGCTGACCCAGCACCGCCTCACGGTCGTTGATCCGCGCCCGGGGGCCGAAGGCGTAGCCCTGAAGGTTGCGGGCGAGGCGGACCCTGGTGGACAGGACGATGTCGGCGTGGTCTCCGCTGGCCTCCAGCCAGGAAAGCCCGTGGTCCGGTACGGTGGTCAGGTCGTCCACGATGCCATGGGGGCTATTGGATGGGTTCCATGGACCGGATCTCGTCGCGAATCTCGGCCGCTCGCTCGAAGTCCTCGGCGTCCACCGCCCGCTCGAGCTTCCGTCTCAGTCCCTCGAGGCGCTTCTCCATCTCGGAAGCGGTGGGGTCCGGCGGCAGGTAGACCTTCCCCATGTGCTGGGTCCCTCCGTGGATCCGCCTCAGCAACCCCCGGAGGTGGTCCTCGAGCGTCGCGTAGCAGTGGGGACATCCCAGGCGTCCCGCCTCCCGGAACTGGGAGAAGGTCATGCCACAGAACGAGCACTGGGTATCCGGCTCGGTGTCGGCGGATTCCTTCTCGCCCATCTGGGCCAGGAAGTCGGTCAGGGGGACGTTGGGCGTCTCGGGCGCGGTGTCCAGCCCCTTCTCGGCTGCACACCGCTCGCAGAGGTGGAACGTCGACATCTCGTTGTTGACGATCTGCGTCAGGTGGACAACGGCCTTGCTGGATCCGCAGTTGTCACACTGCATGTAGCGTCTCCCCAGGGTCCTTCGTCTGCCTTCCCTACCCCGTGCCGCCCCCGTCGAGCCGTCCGTCGGCCAGACGCAGGACACGGTCGGCGCGGCCGGCCAGGGCCCTGTTGTGCGTCACGAGGACCATCGACAGCGCCCGCGCCCCGCGCAGCTCGAAGAGCAGGTCATGAAGTCGCTCGCTGGTCTTGGTGTCGAGATTCCCCGATGGTTCGTCGGCCAGCAGAACCAGCGGCTCGTTCACCAGGGCTCTCGCGACGGCGACCCTCTGCTGCTCTCCCCCGGACAGCTGTCGAGGCTTGTGTCCTTCCCTTTCGGCAACCCCGACGGCGGCCAGCAGTTCCCGTGCCCTGGTCTCCGCCTCGGGAAACGGCGCGCCGGAGACCAGGGCGGGCATCATGACGTTCCCGAGCGCGGTGAACTCGCGGAGGAGGTGATGGAATTGGAAGACGAAGCCCACGTGCCGGTTGCGGATCGCTGCCAGGGCCTCGTCATCGAGGCCCGCCACCGGGCTGCCGCCCAGGATCACCTCGCCTGAGGTCGGGCGGTCCAGAGCGCCGAGGAGATGAAGAAGGGTGGACTTCCCGGCGCCGCTGGCACCGGTGATGGCCACGGCTTCGCCTTCCTCCACGCGCAGGTCGACGCCGCGGAGGATCCGGAGCTCACGGCCGTCACCACCCACGAACGACTTCTGCAAGCCTCGCGCTTCCACCGGGGCCGCGGCCGCGGCCGGGCGGCTCTGGTCACTCATGGCGGATGGCGTCCACGGGCTCCAGGCGGGAGGCCTGGCGGGCGGGGTAGATGGTCGCGACCAGGGCGATCACGACGCTGGCCCCCACGATGGCCATGAGGTCGGTGATGCGGAGGTCGACGGGGAGGTGATCGACGAAGTAGACGTCCGGCGGAATCCGGATGATCTCGTACCGGTCCAGCACCCAGCAGAGGATCAGGCCCAGGCCGGTGCCGGCCACGGTTCCCACCACGCCGATCCACACCCCCTGGAGGACGAAGACGCGCAGGATCCCCGACCGCGTCATGCCCATGGCCTTGAGGATTCCGATCTCCCGGGTCCGGTCCGACACCACCATCACCAGCGTGCTCACGATGTTGAAGGCCGCCACCAGGATGATGAGGCCCAGGATCAACCCCATGGCGAGCTTCTCGAGCTTGAGCGCGCTGAACAGGGCACGGTTGGTGGTGATCCAGCTTTCCACGAAGTAGGGGAAGCCGAGGCGGGTCTGGATCTCCTGGCCCACCCTGGTGGCGAGCCCCGGGTCTGTCGTTCGCACGCCCAACCCCGAGACCTGATCGGTCTCATCGAGTCCCAGAAGCTCCTGAGCCGCCTGCAGCGTGGTGTAGATGTTGCCGTTGTCGTACTCGTACATCCCCGTCGTGAACGTCCCCGTCACCTCGAAGTTCCTCAGCGCGGGGGTCAGGCCACCGAATATGTCCTGACGCAAGTTCTCGAACGCGATGACGACCACGGTGTCGCCCTCGAACAGCTGCATCCGGTCCGCCAGGCCGGTGCCCAGAAGGATGGGGTTCAATCCTGAGGGCGGGGCCTCGAGGTTGAGGGCCCCCTGGAGGATCTGCCGCTCCATCTCCGTGGCGGTGCCCTGGGCCGTGTCGATCCTGACGCCGTAGAGGTTGGCGGATTGGGGATAGAGCTCGCCGGCCTTCCCCCGCACGACCGAGACCTGACTCAGGACGAACGGGGCAGCCCCCACCACACCCTCCACCGCGTTTACGGAGTCCAGGACCGTCTCCCAGTGATCCATGCGCAGGCTGGTCCCCTGCTGAAGGACGATGACGTGGGGCGTGGACTCCAGGATCTTCCCACGCAGGTCCTCCTGCATGCCCGTCATCACGGCGATGACCACGACGAGCGCGGTCACCCCCACGGTGATGCCTCCCAGGGCGATCCACGTGATGAGGGACAGGAGGCCCCGGCCTCGCCCCAACCCCAGGTAGTGACGGGCGATGTACCAGTAGAGGCCGTTCCTCTTCCTCGGGCTCGGCTCGTCGCGGCGCTTCACGGGTCTTCCCTCAGGATCGGGAAGAGGATCACGTCTCGTATGGACGGCTGGTCGGTGAGGAGCATGGTCAAGCGGTCCACGCCCAGGCCGGCGCCTCCTGTAGGCGGCATGCCGAATTCCAGAGCGCGGATGTAATCCTCATCCACCTGCTGTGCCTCGTCGTCCCCCTCCTCGCGGAGCCGGGCCTGAGCTTCCAGGCGCCCCCGCTGATCGAGGGGATCGTTCAGCTCCGAGAACGCGTTGACGATCTCCATGCTGGCCATGTACAGCTCGAACCGCTCGGTCAGGTCCGGCTCGCCCCGCCTCGGCTTGGCCAGCGGGGACAGCTCCTTCGGATGGTCCAGGACAAACGTGGGCTGGATCAGCTCCGGCTCCACCAGCTCTGCGAAGAGCTTGTCGATGAGCTTGCCTCTTCCCGCTCCCTCGAGCTCGGGCAGGTCGAGGTCCTGCGCCCGACGGCGCAGCTCGTCCACGGGGAGCTCGCGCACGTCGGCGGACAGCGCTTCGGACAGGGCGTCAACCAGGCGGACGCGCCGGAAGGGGGGCTCGACGTGGATCTCATGGCCCCCGTAGGTGAAGGTCCGGCGGCCGAGCACCCGCTCCGTCACGTGGACCATCAGGCGTTCCACGAGGTCCATCTGGTCCTCGTAGTCCGAGAAGGCCTGGTACCACTCCAGCATCGTGAACTCGGGGTTGTGGTACCGATCGATCCCCTCGTTCCGGAAGTCCTTGGAGATCTCGTACACCCGGTCGAGCCCGCCGACGATGAGCCTCTTGAGATACAGCTCGTCGGCGATCCGCAGATACATCGTCCGGTCGAGGGCGTTGTGCTTCGTGACGAAGGGTCTGGCGGAGGCCCCCCCGTACAGTGGCTGGAGGGCCGGGGTCTCGACCTCGAGGAACCCCTCGTCGTCGAGGAATCGGCGGAGCTCGGTGACGAGTCGGGCCCGCTTCCGGAAGACCTCCCTCACGTCGGGGTTCACCGCCAGATCCGCATACCGCTGTCGATACCGGGCCTCGGTGTCGGCGAATCCGGAATGCACCGTTCGCTCTCCCGTGTCCGGATCGACCTCGACCTTGCCGAAGGGCAGCGGGCGCAGGGATTTGGTGAGCAACGTCCACTCCTCTACCTGGACCGTCACCTCACCCATCCGCGTCCGAAAGAGCGGGCCCTCCACGCCGAGCCAATCGCCGAGATCCAGGACGCCCAGGTCGGTGAAGGACTCCTCGCCCAGCACGTTCTGCCGGAAGTACAGCTGGAGGGTCCCCTGGGCGTCCTCGACGTGCGCGAAGGCGCTCTTGCCGTGGGAGCGCCAGGAGAGGATCCTGCCAGCGACGCGCACCCTGGGACCGTGTCCGGCTTCGTCCAGGCGCTCCTCGCGCTCGGCATCCTCGAAGGCCGCCACCGCGTCCCGCGAGCGGGAGGTCGGGTCGAAGTTGTAGGCAAAGGGTTCCAGCCCGCGGGCATGCAGGGCTTCCAGCTTCTCTCGACGCGCCCTGAGCACCTGGTTCAGGTCGTCCATCGTCACCCCTACGCCGCCGAAGCCGAGCCGAACTGTTTCAGGAACGCCTCGATGAAAGGATCCAGGTCTCCGTCCATGACCCTGTGGACGTCGCCGATCTTGAGCTCCGTCCGGTGGTCGTTCACCATGGTGTACGGCTGAAAGACGTAGGAGCGTATCTGACTGCCCCACGCGATGTCCCTCTTCGTGGCCTCGAGAACGGCCCGCTCCTTCTCGCGCTCATCCAGCGCGTGCCGATACAGCGCGGCGCGCAGCATCTTCATGGCGGTCGCCCGGTTCTTGTGCTGCGATCGTTCCTGCTGGCACGCAACAACGATGCCCGTGGGCTCATGGGTGAGGCGCACCGCGGAGTCCGTCTTGTTCACGTGCTGGCCTCCCGCGCCGGACGCACGGTACGTGTCCACGCGGAGGTCGCCCTCGTCGATCTCGATCTCGATGTCGTCCTCCACGAGCGGATAGACGAACACGCTGGCGAACGAGGTGTGCCGGCGGGACTGCGCGTCGAACGGAGAGATCCGGACGAGGCGGTGGACCCCGGCCTCCGCCTTCAGGTAGCCGTAGGCGCTCGGGCCCTTGATCTCCAGGGTGGCGCTCTTGATGCCCGCCTCTTCCCCGGGCTGCAGGTCGAGCACCGTGACGTCGAAGTCGTGACGCTCCGCCCAACGGGTGTACATCCGGGTGAGCATCTCGGCCCAATCCTGCGATTCCGTGCCCCCGGCTCCCGGGTGGATGGTCACGAGGGCCTCCCTGTGGTCGTCGTCACCCTGGAGCATGGTCCGGAGCTCGAGGACCTCCACCCCCGCGGACAGGCTCTCCAGGCCCCGTTCCCACTCGCCCAGCAGATCAGCGTCCTCCTCCATCTCGAGGAGCTCGGAAAGGGCCCCCAGCTCCTCCACTTTCCCGTGGAGATCCCTCCACGGCTCCACCCACCCCTTGATCCGGTTCGACTCGGCGATGGTCTCCTGGGCCTTCTCCGGGTTGTCCCAGAACCCAGGTTCTGCCATCGCCTGACCCAGCGCCGTCAGCCGCCCTTCGCGAGCCTCGAGGTCAAAGATACCCCCTGAGCTCGCGGACCTTGTCGGCGAGCTCGGTGAGGCGCTCCTGCTGCTCCTTGTTCATGCGTCGCGTCCGTCGGATTCGTCGTTGGATGTACGAAAGGGGCCGTCCGCCGGGACGGCCCCTGGCAAGGCCATACGGGACAAGAATATACCGGTACGTCCGGGGCCTTTCAACGCCACGTGCCTAGAAGATCTTCTGGCCCTTCGCGAGGATGTCGTTGAGAGCGTCGGACCAGAATGGAGTCCCGTTGGCAAGATCCTCGCCCACCTGATCCACATACTCGGCCCACGACTTCGTGATCTCGTCGGCGAAGTCCTCCTCCAGCGTCTCGTTGGCCAGGGCCTGCTGATGGCGTTCCGGGTTGTACATGATCATGTCCGAGACCAGCACGCGGGCAAGCCGCTGCGCCTTCTCCCGAGGATCGCGCTTCCCCATGATGAAGCCCTTCGGCGCGGCCGAGGGGTCCTCCTCGACATGCGAGTCCTCGGTGGGCGCGGGCTCGGATGTCTCGTGGACGGCCTCGAGGGCTCCTGCCGAGTCGGGCTCGTCCGCGAAAGACCCGCGGGTCTCCTGCTCGTCGGTCTCGGCGGATGGGACCTCTGGCCGCGCTCTCGCCGTGGATCGGTTCACGCTGCTCGCCGGTGGGATGTCCAGCTCCTCGAAGCGCACCTCCGGACCGGTCTCGAAAACCCAGTCTTCGATCTCGGGCACCGCCGGGGACCCACCCTCGTCGGCGCTCTCCTCCGCGGCCCCGTCCGCCGGTGGCTCCAGCGCCGGTTCGGCTTCCGGCTCCGACTCCTGCCGCATCTCCGGCTCCGTCTCCGGCTCCCTCTCCGGCGCGGCCTCGGCAACCGGCTCCACCTCGGGCTCTTGCTCGACCTCGGCTTCGATCACCGGCTCCGGCTCCAGCTCGGGCTCCGGCTCGGCTTCGATCACAGGCTCCGGCTCCAGCTCGGGCTCCGGCTCGGCCTCCACGTCGAAGACCGCCTCCACCTCGGGCTCCGGCCCGGCCGCCACCTCCGTCTCCGAGCCCGCGTCCACCTCGGGCGCTCCAACGACGTCAGGGGATGCCGGCACCTCGGCAGCCGCCTCCACCTCCGGCCTCTGCGGCGGCGGAATCGTCTCCTCGGGCCGTTCGACCCGGAAGATGGTACTGCACAGGGAGCATCGGGCGTTCACGCCACCCACGGGCACCTTGTTCGTATCGACCGGAAACGACTCGGCGCAGGACGGGCACTGGACGGTGATGACCATGACGTTTGGTAGGCTAGGCGTTGCTTTTGGCCGGGACCACTTTCTCCGGTCGGGCCCGTCTCTCCGCATCAACCGCGGCGGTGGTTTCGGATTCCGGAAGCTGCCGCCGACGGTCGACGACGTACAGGGAGCCAGGAAGGGTCTTGGCGTAGTTCTTCATCTCGGCGGCGAGCTCCGAGATCTGACCCGTGTGCTGGAATCCCTGGAGCTGATTCGTGACGATCCCTATGGACAGTGTCATGAGGGGAATCCGATGTATGTGACCACGCCGATCCTTCCCCAGGAAATACCCCGCTCTCCGGTCTTCCTCGGTGTATTGGTACGGAATCAGTTCGTCGAAGAGCTCGATGATCGCGTCGCAGGTCGTCTCCATGTATTCGAGGGGCACGATGAAGATGAAGTCGTCTCCACCGATGTGCCCCACGAACCCACCGGGGGCGAGCCCCCGCACCATGTCCCGGAGAATTCGGGACAGGATCTTGATGACCCCGTCCCCGAAGGTATACCCATAACGGTCGTTGAACTCTTTGAAATGGTCCAGATCGGCATAGCAGACGGCGAACAGGTCTCCTGATTCGAGCCGCCACGCCATGTCGCGGGCGATGTGGCTGGTTCCGGGCAACCGGGTGGTGGGATGCACGGAAACGTCCCGATCGGCCCTCCGCAGCACCTGCTGAAGCCGCAGGACCTTCTCGGTCCCCGGGAAACCCTGGTGGACCACTTCGTCGGCCCCTGCCTCCAGGCACTCCCCGGCGAGGCCGGACTTGCCCTCCGGCACCAGGATCACGAGAGGGACGATGGCCGTGAACGTGTCTTGCTTGAGCGATCGTGACAGGTCGAGGATCTCCTCGTGGCCCTCTCCGATCTCCAGGATCACACAGGCGGGAAACCCGCGGTTGAGCAAGGCTCGCGCCTCGTCCGGACGCTCCAGGCGCTGGACGACCAGGTCGTTTTCCTGGGCAAACCGGGAAACCAGGGGCGACGGGTCCCGGCTACCGGGTCCGTAATACAAGACCGTGCGTTCGGCAGCCATTCGCATTGTGTGAGGGGAGCCTCCGGGCCAGGAGGTTACCGCGGGGGCTCCGTCAGTGTCAAACCTTTCTGTGGCAATATACGCACCAGGACGAAGTCCACGTGGCGCTGCTCCTTGTCGACCCGTGCGACCTGGACGCGCACCCGGTCCCCGATGCGGTACGCGACGCCCCCGTGGTCCCCCACCAGGGCGTGCTCGCTCTCTCGGAGACGGTAGAAGTCGTCGTTCAGGGTGTTCACATGGACGAGGCCGTCGACGAAGAACGCTTCGAGGGTCACGAAGAACCCGAAGGCGTTCACCCCCGAGATGCGGCCGTCGAGCTCCTCCCCGAGGTGCCGCTCCATGAACTCCACCTTCTTGAGGGCCACCGAATCTCTCGCTGCCTCGTCCGCGGCCTGCTCCCGCGCGCTGGCCTGATCCGCCACGCCTTGCAGCTCCTCCGTGTCCCGCTCGCGGGGAGGGAGGCCGCGAACGAGAGTCCGGATTACCTCCCGGTGTACGACGAGATCGGGGTACCGCCGGATGGGGGACGTGAAATGCAGATAGGCGTTCGAGGCGAGCCCGAAATGACCCAGGTTCGAAGCGTCGTAGCGTGCACGTTGCAGCGACCGGAGCACGACCGTCGAAACGAGGTGCTCGTCCGGCCGGCCCCTCGCCGCGGAGAGCAGGGCCTGGAGGTCTCTGGGACGCAGGGCTGAGCGGCGGGGGACCCGAAGGCCCCGGCGGCGGAGGAAGTCGGCGAGCTCCTGGGCCCGATCCCGGGCCGGTGGCTCATGGACCCTGTAGAGGACGGGCAGGCTCCTGCTTTCGCAGGCCCGCGCCACAGCCTCATTGGCGAGGATCATGAAGTCCTCGATGAGCCGATGGGCTTCGAGTCGCTCGACCTTCTGGATGTCCACGGGAGCCCCGTCTTCGTCCAGCAGTACCTTGGCCTCCGGCAGATCCAGGTCCAGGGCGCCCCGGTCGACGCGGTGGGGCCTGGTGCGGCGCGCCAGGTCATCGAGCATGCGGAGGGCTCCGTCGATGGAGGAGTCGATGGATCGCCGTCCGTCGAGCACGTCCTGTACCTCGTCGTAGCTGAGCCGGCGACGACTTCGGATGCGGGTCCGCTCGACCCGCTGATCCTGCAACCGACCCTCGGCATCGAGCCTGAGGAAGACCGATACGGCCAGTCGGTCGACGCCCGCCCTCAGCGAGCAGGCGTCCCCGGACAGCTGCTCGGGGAGCATCGGAATGGTGCGGTCCACGAGGTAGACACTCGTCCCCCGCTCGCGGGCCTCCACGTCGATGGCGTCTCCCTCCTGGACGAAATGGGCCACATCCGCGATGTGCACCCCCACCTCCCACAGGCCCGAGTCGAGGGGCATCACGGAGAGCCCGTCGTCGTGGTCCTTGGCGTCCGCCGGGTCGATGGTGAGAACCAGGAGCTCCGTCCGGTCCACCCGGTCGGGATCGGGGTCGTCGAGGGCCGCGGCCGCCGCGGTGGCGGCTTCGATCACCGGGACGGGAAACTCGAGGCTGAGGCCGTAGCTGTGTGCCACGGCCAGGATGTCCACCCCCGGGTCCGAGAGGCTACCCAGGACGCGCTGAACCTCCCCGGCCGGCCCCACGCCCTCCTCGCCGTAGGAGACGAGCGCCACCACCACGACGTCCGACTCGGCGGCGCCGTTCTCGTCTCCGGCAGCGATGAGCACGTCGCGGGTCAGGCGACGGTCGAGCGGCACGACGTAGTTGAACCGCCGCGCCCTGTGGAACGTCCCGACCACGGTGGAGCGAGCGCGATCGAGCACCTTGATGACGCGCCCGGCCGGATTGCGCCCCGGGTCCCTCCTCTCGATGCGGACGACGACGCGGTCCCCGCTCATGGCCGAGAAGAGATCTGAAGCGCGCACGAAGACGTCGGCTCCCTGGTTCTCGGGTCGAACGAACCCGTCGCCGGCGCGGGTTACCGAGATCTTCCCGACGGCCAGATCCAGATTGGCGGGGATGGCGTAGCGGCCGCCCTTGACCCTGTAGACCTTACCTCCCCTCTCCAGAGCCGACAGGAGGCCCTTGAAGGTCCGGTAGTCCTGGGTCGGGACCTTCAACGCGCGTGCCAGCTCCTTGAGCTTGAGGGGGCCCCGACGGGACCGAGAGAGCTCCTGGATCACCCGTGGGCCGAGTGCGCCGACGTCCATCAGCGCACGCCTCCGAGGCGGAGCGACAGCGTCCAGCCCCGGTCGGGTCGCCCGGCCGTGGGCGTCAGCCGGATCGTGGAGGAGTAGCGGAGTCGGGCGGACACGAAGGCGTCCACCCCGCTCAAGACGTGGTTGGCCAGGACGGCGCCGAAGGCGGTCGTCGCCTGACGAAAACGGTCGTCGCTGCGCCGGATCAGGGTCCCGAGACTCCGCCGATCCTCGTCCCGCCCAGACCAATCCCAGAGGAACTCCGTTCCATACGCCCGCGCTCGGTAGTAGTCGAGTGCCTGCTGATACGACGCGTCGAGCGGGTCCGGCGGCGTTCCCGGGGGCAGATACAGGCCGGTGGCCCGTGCCCAGATGGAACCGTTGAAGGTCGAGGAATCCTCTTCGGGCTGAATCCCGTCGGCACCGGCGTCTGCATCGAAGGCGCCCGACCGGACCCACTTCGAGAGCGTCTCATAGTAGGCGAACGGCCCATCCACCCGGGGGCCCGTTTGGATCCGCCCCGTCTCCCACGCGAAGTCGCGATATTCGTCGCGCACGTCACGCCCTGCCGCACGCCTGTCGGCCCATACCACCCACAGGGCCACCTCGGCCAATGCGTAGGCCCATCCACGGCGCTGTCCGAGCTCGAGCTGCCCCCACCCGGGGAGGACCATCGAGCGGGCGGCCGCTCCCTGAGGTGTAGGCGTACCGGGAGAGACCTGGGCTGACGCCGGCCCGTGAAGAAGGAGGATCCAGGCCAGGGCCGGCACGAGGCGAGCGAGGCTACCCCGCGCGGACCATTCCCGCATCAGAAGACGATGGAGAAGGTGACGTGGACGGGCTCCGTCTCGCCCGTAAGGGTAGACACGGCCAGGGACTTGGCGAGGGCCAGGTCGAAGCGCTCGTACCGAAGGCCCAGGCCCACCCTCGCTCCGGCCTCCTGGTCCAGATCGCCGAAGACGTATCCGGCGCGAAGGAACAGGGCGTCGCCCGATCCGGCGGTGACCTCGGAGCCTACGTAGACCGACAGAGAGCCCGGATCGCGGAGACGATCCTGAAGCTCCACGGTCAGCCAGGCTTCCAGCTGTTCCGCGCCCGAGACGGCGCCGACCACGTCGTATGCCACGGCGACCCGTGCCCGGGACGGGAGAGGATCCGCCTGTTCGGCGTTGAGCACCTGGAGGTCCGGTCCCACATGCGCCACCATGGCGCCGAACCTCAAGGGGATGTCGGCGGTCGGGGAGAGCTGGATCCCGGCGTCGATGGCATAGGTGGTCGCCGTCGTCCCGGCGTCTGGACAGATCCCGCGACACGAGAGGCGAAACTGGACCACCTTGAAGTTCAGACCGGCATCGAGGCGGCCAAGCACGCGGGTCGCCACGGAGGCGACGCCGAGATGGTTTCGGACCGAGACCGTGCCCAGGATGTTGCCCTCTGCGTCGGTCAGGTCCTGATCGCCGATGTCCAGAAGGAGGTAGGACGCGCCCACCGTGCCCAGCCCCGGCCGCGCTCCCAGGACGGATATGGCGGTGGCGGTGCCGACTGCGTGGTCTCCTCGTACCAGGGTGAAGCGCGAGCTCGGGATCTGGGCGAGCCCCGCCGGGTTCCAAAACACCGACTCCGGCCCCCTCATCGCGGTCATCGCCCGACCGAGGGATACCGATTGGGCTCCCACGGGAAGCAGAAGAAAGAGGGCTCCTTCCGTGGACGACGGATCGCCGTTCTGAGCACCCACGCCCGGGGAAAGCACGAGCATGGCGCCCATCGCCAACGTGGCAACGCGCGAGCTATGTGCGGTCTTTGCCATCGTCCTCCGGCACCTGGAAGCCCAGCGCGCCCAGGTGGGCGCGGTTCTTCCTCCACGATTTCAGGGGCTTCACCCAGAGATCCAGATACACCCTTCGCCCCAGAAAGTATTCGATCTTCTGCCGCGAAGCCTTACCGAGCGCGCGAATGGCGTGGCCCTTCGATCCGATGAGAATCCGCTTCTGCGAGGGGCGCTCCGCGTACACGTTCACCTGGATGTACACGGGGTCCTGGTTCTCGCGGAACTCCTCGACCTGGCAGAAGACGGAGTACGGGATCTCCTCTCCGTATTGCTCGAAGACGGTCTCCCGCACGAGCTCGGCCGCAAAGAACCGAACGGGATCCGCCGCGACGTCCTCGGCTGGGTAGAGAAACGGGCCCATGGGCAGCGACGCCCGAAGGGCACGGAGAAGCTCGTCGGTTCCCCTTCCTTCGAGAGCCGACACGACGTGTGGCTCGCCGCGCGCACCCTCTCCCACCCACCCGGTCCACCGGTCCAGCGTCGACGGTTGTGCCCGGTCCGCCTTGTTGAGGGCGATATGAACGGGCGCCGCCGCCTCGTCCAGCGCCGCCTCGAGGCGCTCGGTGTCGCGGGACCCCGGAGGCCGAGAAGCGTCGATGACCATCAGGATCACGTCGGCCTCGTGGAGGGCCTCGAGGGCCGAGGCCAGCATGGAGCGCTGCAGGAGATCGCCGGCGTCCAGGAGGCCCGGCGTGTCCAGGAAGATGAGCTGGGTGTCGTCGTCCGTGAGGATTCCGGTGACCCGCCGCCACGTGGTCTGGGCCTTGGACGTCACGATGGACAGGTGCTCCCCCACCAGGCGATTGAGCAGCGTGGACTTGCCTGCGTTGGGTCGGCCGAGAAGGGTTACGTAGCCAGCCCGTGTGAAGCGGGTCGCCTCCGCCGCGTGCTCAGATCTGCCCATGGCGCGGAAGTTCGCTTCGGTAGGTCGTGCCCGGCAACACGGTCCGCTCGGTTCGCGGTGTCAGATGATCATCTAAGATACAGCAGTAGATATACTTACCCTCCGTCACGAAGCGCGTGATGCCGAAGGGTTGTGGTACCCGCGACCAGACGAAAACGCCCGCTCCAGCAGCTACGTGGAGCGGGCGTTCGA